>JAEVZQ010000428.1 GCA_023392135.1 Pseudomonadota bacterium
GCCGGGAAGGACGGCCAGCAGCGTCGCAGAGCTCAACCGGAAATGGTGCACGGCTCGCGGGTTGGCATCCACGACGTGTTGTTCAGGTACAGCTCGCAGCGGGCGAGCACGGTGCCGAGGTGCGTGCGCATGCACACCATTTCGCCCAGCTGGTAGGTCCGGCCAGCATAGCGGCAGCGGCAAGGGATTGGCCGGCCGGTCAAGCCATCGATGACCTGTCCTGGCGTGATTCTCGGGTCGGGGGGTGCTTGCTTGGCTGGGTCGGCGCTGGCCGAGCCCGAGAGGGCAGCCGCCGCGATGGCGACAGCCGCAAGCCAAGCGAACGGAGCATCCCTCCACGTCACCCCATCGGGGAAGACTATCAGTCACTGATCAGCATTCAAAGCATCTTGGTGCGACGGCTCTCCAGCAGTGGGCCGATCTGAACCATAATCGTGGCGGAGAACATCAGCGCGGCGCCGATCCAGCCAATGGGTGCCAGCCATTCCCCGGCCAGCAGAACACCTGCCGCCGCGGCAAACAGCGTTTCCATGCTCATCAGAATGGAAGCCTCACCCGGCGGTGTGTCTTTGAGCGCGATCGCCAGGAGCGTGAAGGTGAGGGCACTGGACAGAACACCGACATAGGCGACGGCCGGCAAGGCATTATACAACCCCTCCAGGGTATTGTGCTCGATCGCCAGCGTCAGGATACCCCCGCCGAAGGCGACGAAGGCGAACTGCATGGCCGTGTAGGCGACGGGCCTGCCGTAGATGGTCGCGCGGCTGGTAATCAGCATGTGGATCGCCCAGAGCACGGCGGACGCGGCTATCAGCCCATCCCCGGTCGAGAAGCCCCCGACCGTACCGCCGCCGAGTAGCCAGACGCCCGAGAAGGCGAAGGCGACTGCGGGCCAGACGTAAACTGCCGGCCGCTGGCTGAACACGGCCCAGGCTATGAGCGGCGTTGCAACGACATAGAGGCCCGTCAGAAAGCCCGCGTTCGTCACCGTGGCATCGATGATCCCGATCTGCTGCAGGCTCGCCCCCGCCAGGAACGCAATGCCACCCGCCACGCCGATGTGAACGAGGCCGCTCGACCAGGGGATCGCGGCGCGCCGCGCCTCGAACAGGGCGAGCGGGGTCAGGCAGACGGCCGCGATCAGACCGCGCGCGGCAATGAACAGGAACGGGCCGATATGCTCCATGGCCGCCTTCTGGAAATAGAATGCGACACCCCAGACGGCGGCGGCGAGAAGCAGGAGGAGATCGGCTTTGAGGCGGCGCATGAGGGCGAGGTCATAGTTGGCCGCTGAACGCGGTGCAATGAGATTAAGTCGCAGCGCAGAACGGTGCCGGTCGCATAACGTCGCGCTGGACAAGTTCTGCGCCGCACCGTACTGGCTTGCGGCTTCTCCGCCAGGATGTCACTGTCCATGCCCGCCGCCGGCTCTCCGTCGTGGCCACACATTGCGCCGCTCATATTGCTGATTGTCTCGAACGTCTTCATGACGATCGCCTGGTATGGTCACCTCAAGTTCAAGACCGCACCCTTGCTCGTCGTGATCGTCGGCTCCTGGGCGATTGCATTCGTGGAATACTGCCTCGCCGTGCCGGCAAACCGGATCGGGCATGCGGTTTATTCGGCGGCGGAGCTGAAAACGATGCAGGAGGTTATTACGCTCGTGATCTTCGCCGGCTTTTCCGTGCTCTACCTGGGTGAACCACTGACGTGGCGGCATGCGGCGGGCTTTGCACTGATTGCGCTCGGAGCCGGTTTCGTCTTCTCCGGGCGAGCCTGAGGGCGTGCCGGAGCTATCCGCGATCGCCCTGCTGACCGCGGCTGCTTTCGCGGGCGCTTTCGTCCAGGCGGCGGTGGGTTTCGGTTTTGCTCTGATCGCTGCGCCCATCTTTCTCACCGCCATGGAATCGGGCGCTGCGATGCAGGTTCTGGTTGCCATCCATGTCGTGCAGAGCGCGATCCTGGTGCCGGGGCTCTGGCGCTCGGCGCCGAAGAAGCTGCTTCATCCCATGCTGATTGGGAGTCTGGCCGGGGTCCCGCTGGGGCTCGCGATCTTCGTTGCTCTCGATCTCAACGCGCTGAAGCTGGCCGTCGGAATCGTGATGCTGGTCTTCACCGCGCTGCTGGTCGCGCGCGACCGGAGCTGGCTCAGCCGGCTATTCGCTTCAGGTGGGCCGCCGAACCGGGCTGCAGCGGCAGGCGTCGGCGCCTCGGCCGGGGCGTTGACCTCCGTTCTGGTCATGCCGGGGCCGCCGCTCATTCTCTATGTGGCCGCGCGGCGGATCGGGAAAGAGGAGAGCCGGGCGCTGTCGCTCACGTTCTTCGCGTACTGCTACGTCACCGTGACCCTTCTTCACGCGGCGTGGACGGGAATGAGCTCCGAAACGTGGGCTCTGGCCGGGGCATTATCGCCCGTGGTGGTCGTTGGAACGCTGCTTGGGGCCAAGCTTGCGCGCCGGCTCAGCGAAGCCTGGTTCCAGACGGCCGTGCTGGCAGTCTCGTTCCTCTCCGGGGCGTGGGCGGTCTGGAGCTCGCTCTGATGCGCGAGCCGATCTTGATCCGCTAAAGCCCGCGAACGAGATTGCCGACCATCAGAACCATGTAGGCCGTGATCGCCAGCCAGTATTCCTGGTGGGGAAGGTAGCGGGGGACGTGCAGGAAGCCGAGCTTCGTCGCCACCGCGAGCAGTGCCAGCACCAGCGAGATCAGAAAAACCGCGATTGTCGGCGGATTAAGACGCATGGCAAGCCCCCCTTCAAGGCGTCAGCACACCTCCTTACAGTGTGCGATGCGGCTCGCCAATGCCCATCGGATTAAGCTCGTCGGCCTCGATGATGAAGCGGACGAAGCGGGGCTGCCCTGGCCCGGTCTCCCGTGTGGTCACCAGCAGGAAGCGCGGACCGGGCTTGTTCTCCACCTTTGTCAGGCTTGGGCCGATCTCGCGGATATCGACGACCTCCAGCGTCCTGCGGCCATTGCGCCCGGAGATGTCGATGCGGTCTCCGACCTGAACGGGCTTCGACAGTCCCAGTGGAAGCTCGTCATCCAGGCGGCTGAGCAGGAAATTCGGGCTGTCCGCCAGGGCCTGCTGTCGGTGGATATTCGGGGAAGCATCAGGTGCTTGCGCCGGCGGAGGCGCCTGTGCGAGGGCTGCTTCGACGCTTCGGCCGAGGATCGCGTCGGGGCGGAAGACCGTCCAGGCAAGCACGCCCACGGCGGTACACGTGCTCGCGAGCGCAATGAGCGGTAAGCCTGCGATGATCTTGCGACCGTTGACCATGTTCCGTCTCCAAGCTCCGTCGCTCGAAGTGTCATATATAGGTCCGCCGGCTGGCTGTGCGAGCCCCGGACGGCCTGCGATTCTGTCCCCGATCTTAGCCCTATCTCTGAACCGCCTGTTGGCCGGCAATATGGCCGCGGCGGGACCCGGGCAGACCCCTATTGTTCAGAACGCCAATAGAGCGGGTTCGGATTTGCTGCATGTGTGCGTTTTTCGGCTATCGTAGCCGGGCAGCAACATAACGACGCAGGAGGACACCCATGAAGCTCACGCCAGAGCAGCTGAAGCAGTTTGAGGATGAGGGCTGGTTTTTCCTCCCCGACTGTTTCTCGGAGGAAGAGGTCTCGGTGCTCCGTCGCGAGGCTGAGCAGATCTTCAACCAGAGCCGGCAGGAGATCTGGCGCGAGAAGTCCGGCGCACCCCGCACGGCGTTCGCTGCCCACACCTATAACGAGGCTTTCGGCATCCTCGCCCGCCATTCGCGTCTTGTGGAGCCCGTGGAGCAGGTGTTCGGCGAGAAGCTATACATGCACCAGTTCAAGGTGAACGCGAAGGCCAAGTTCGACGGTGATGTCTGGCAGTGGCATCAGGACTACGGCACGTGGGCGCGCGATGACGGCATGCCCGAGCCGCGGGCCATGAACATCTCCGTGTTTCTCGACGAGGTGTTCACCTTCAACGGACCGCTGATGCTCATTCCGAGAAGCCACAGGCACGGCGTGCTCGAAGCGGGGCATGACAAGGCGACCACTAGCTACCCGCTATGGACGCTGGACCACGAAACCGTGGAGCGTCTCTGCAACGAAGGCGGCCTTGTGGTGCCGACCGGCAAGCCGGGCGGCGTGCTCATGTTCCACGGCAATCTGGTGCACGGCTCTGCCGGGAATATCACGCCGTTCTCGCGCAAGATCGTTTACCTGACGCTCTGCGCCGTCTCGAACCACATCCGCAAGCCGACCCGGCCCGATTGGATCGCGCACCGCGATTTCACCCCTATCGAGACCTGCGCGGATAACGCACTTCTGACCTATGCGCGGCAGTACCAGCAGGCGGCGGAGTAGCCTCCTCGCCTCGCTCCGATGTCGCACCCCGGACAGCACCCTGTCACAAGCGCTGATCCGGGGACCCCGGGAGAGCGTCGCCGAACGGCTATAAGGTGGGCAGCAGCAAGAACATTGCTGCGGCGACCAGCGTCGGCCCGATGGCGGCGGCCAGCAGGCCCAGCGGTTTGATGGCACCGTCGTCGAAGCTCCCTTTGAGGATCGCGAAGCCGGCCGGGTTCGGCGCGTTGGCGATGACGGTGAGGCCACCGCCCGTCACTGCGCCGGCGACGAGCGCGTACTTGAAGTCATCCGTGACGCCTTCGACCAGCGACCCGAGGTAGGTCAGCGCCGCGTTGTCGGTGATGGCTGTCAGGGCTGTGGCGCCCCAGTAGAGCACTGACGGCGACATGCCACTCAGCGTCGGCTGCAGCCACCACTTCTGCAATCCTCCCAGCACGATCAGACCGGCGAGGAAGAAGGCCACCATCAGCCCTTCGCGGATGAGCAGCCGCGATTGATACTTCTTGTACGCTTCGGTGAAGCCGAGGAAGAACAGGAAGAAGGCGCCGAATACGAGCGGATGATGATTGAACACCACCACACCCGCCAGGAACACCAGGTGCACCGCGATCACCCAGACCGGCACATCCAGCCGCGAAAGGCCCGCGGACATCGTCTGAACGCTCTTGAGGTGCCTCCGGAACAGGTAGGTCACGGCAATCGCGTTGATGAAGACGGCCATTGCCGCCTTCCAGCCGAAGTGCAGCATCATGAAGGACATGTCCCAGCCCCAGGTGCCCGCGACCATTAGTACGGGCGGCGCCGCGAAGGGCGTCAGAACGCCTCCGATGGAGACATTGACGAACAGGACCCCGAGGGTACCGTACTTGAACGCGTTGGGCGCGTTCTTGTTGATGAAACGCTCACGCAACAGCAGCGCCGAAAGCGTCATCGCGGCGGGCTCGGTAATGAAAGAGCCGAGCAGGGGGCCGATCGACAGCACGGTGAAATAGTATGCGGCTGGCGCTGAGAGAGGCAGAAGCCGCGAGATCCAGATCAGCAGAGCGCCAGCCAGATCGATGATGGGCCGGCTGGCGGCGATCACCATGATGACGAAGACGAAAGCCGGCTCGGTGAAATTGCGGCTTTCGAGATAGTGCATCGACGGCTCGGTGCCGAGCTGAAGGGCTATCAGCACCAGGAGCACCATGGCCCAGAAGCCGAATACCGCCTCCACTTCTCCGAGCAGGTGCCACAGTCCGGAATGTGCGGGCTGTACCTTCGCCAGTCGCTCGAAGTAGGCTGTCGAGAACGTGTGCACCACGGCCAACGCAAACAGCGCCGCGGCCAGGATCTCGACGGAGTGTGGAAGCATCAATTCAGACATGCGTGGTCCCGGTCAGTTCGGCACATGCTCGCAGGCTGCTGGGGCAGTCGAGAGGGCGGGTGCGCCACCGTGCATCAAGGGGGAAATGAGTTCAACAGACAATTGGACCCTGCCACCCCAGATAAAACGCCTCAGCAGCGGGGGCGATGCTGCAGTTCCGGGCTATAGCGACGTGTTTCGCGCGCGTGCTCAGCCGCTGCGTTCGTGGAAAAAGTCGTAGATCGCCTGCGCCATATGCGCGGATATGCCCGGCACTCGCCTGAGATCCGCCACGCCTGCCCGTGACACCGCTTTTGCCGATCCGAAGTGTTGCAGTAGGGCACGCTTGCGGGTGGGGCCGATGCCGGGGATCTCGTCCAGCGGATTGGCCGAGATCGCCTTTGCGCGTTTCGCGCGATGGGTCCCGATTGCGAACCGGTGCGCTTCGTCCCGCAAGCGCTGAACGAAGTAGAGCACCGGGTCGCGCGGCTCCAGCATGAACGGCTTCTCCCGGCCGGGCAGGTAGAAGTGCTCACGACCGGCATCGCGGTCCGGGCCCTTGGCCACGCCCACAATGGGGATGTCCTCGATCCCGAGCTCAACGAGGACGTCCGCAGCCACTCCAAGCTGTCCCGCGCCGCCGTCGATCAGCACGAGGCACGGGCGGTCGGGAAACTCATCATCTGCTGGCGCCAGCTCACTCTCTACGAGCGTCTCCTCGAAGAGGGCGGGGGAACAGTCGGACTCGGGCCGGTTGTCACCATCATCCGCGAGCTCTGGCTCGGAGACGACTTCCGCGCGCAGCATACCGAATGGCATTCCGTCAGCGCCCCTGCGGTCGATCGGTTCCGGAGCAGGCGGTTCGATCCGTGACACCGTTTCGTCGCCGTCCAGAGGCGAGGCGCTGTGGTCCGGCACCGGAGGCGGAGGGGCGGCGGGGTGTTCGCCCGCCGCCAGACGCTTGAACCGGCGCGTGAGCACCTCGCGCATCATGGCGTAGTCGTCACCCGGCGCGAGGTCGGCGGACTTGATGTTGAACTTGCGGTACTGGTTCTTCACGAACCCGTCCGGCCCGGCGACGATCATCGCGCCGACGGCATTGGTTCCCATGATATGGCTGTTGTCGAACACCTCGATGCGCCGGGGCTTGGCGGGGAGCCCGAACCGCTCTGCTATGCCTTCGAGCAGAATGCGCTGGGAGGAGCTTTCGGCCAGTCGCCTGGCCATCGCCTCGCGGGCGTTTCGTAACGCGTGCTCGACGACACCGAGCTTGCTGCCCCGCTGCGGGACACGGACCTCCACCCGGCGGTCGGCCTTGCTCGACAGTGCTTCGGCCAGCAACTCGCGGCCGGGAAGGTCTTCGGACAGAAGAAGCAGCCCCGGCACCGGCTTGTCGTCGTAGAACTGGGCGATGAAGCTTTCCAGCACCTCGGCCGTCCCCAGCGAGCGATCCGCCTTCGGAAAATAGGCCCGGTTGCCCCAGTTCTGGCCACTGCGGATGAAGAAGACCTGCACGCAGGTCTGGCCACCGTACTGGCCGATGGCGAATACGTCCGCTTCTTCGACACCCTCGGGGTTGATCGCCTGGTCAGCGGTGACGTGCGCAAGCGCCCAGAGGCGGTTGCGCAGCTCCGCCGCCCGCTCGAACTCGAGAGCTTCGGCCGCCTCTTCCATCAGCTTCTGATAGTGGCGACGGACGTTCTGGCTTTCGCCTCTCAGGAACCGGGTCGCCTCGTCGACGAGGGCGTTGTAGTCCTCGAGGCTGATCTCGCCGGTGCAGGGCGCCGAGCAGCGCTTGATCTGGTAGAGAAGGCACGGCCGCGTGCGGGTCTCGTACACGGCGTCCGAGCAGGACCGCAACAGGAATGCGCGCTGCAACATGTTGATGGTGCGGTTGACGGCACCCGCCGAGGCGAACGGGCCGAAGTACTCGCCGCGCCGCGTCCGGGCGCCGCGATGCTTCAGGATTTGCGGCGCGCGGTGATCACGGGCGATGAGAATGTAGGGGAACGACTTGTCGTCCCGCATCAGCACGTTGAAACGCGGGCGGAAGCGCTTGATGAGGTTGGCTTCCAGCAGCAGCGCCTCGGCCTCGGTGCCTACGGTCACGAACTCCATCGTCGCCGTCTGCGAGATCATGCGGGCAATGCGGGTGCTGTGGCCGGCAATGCGCGCGTAGTTCGAGACGCGCGCCTTCAGGCTGCGCGCCTTGCCGACATAGATCACGTCGCCCTTGGTATCCATCATGCGATAGACACCGGGCGAGCTCGGCAGATGTTTCAGATATGAGGCGATGACCTCGGGACCGGTCTTGGTCGGGGTGCGCTCTTGCTCCTCCGCCTCCCGCGCCTCGCCTGCGCGATCCTGTGACATGCCGCAGACTTAGGCCGGGACGACGGAATCGTCCAGGGAATGCTGGTCGCAGCCGAACGATCTGTGAGAATTCAGGCGGAATGATCGGCGGCTGTGATGCAGGATCACGACAACCTTGTGATTTCCACGGCTAAACCCCTCGCGCCTGTTGGTCCCCTTGGGGAAGGGCTCTACCGTCCACAGCTCGATTCACTTGGAGACTAGGAATGCGACTCACATCGATGGCTGCCATTCTCGCCGCTAGCCTGACGCTAGCCGGACCGGTCCTGGCGGACGAGATCGAGGACTCGATCAAGGAGGCGCTGACCGCCTACGAGAACAAGGACTTCTCCGCAGCCAAGCACGCGCTCGACTATGCGTCCCAGCTCATTGCTCAGAAGAATGCGGAAGGCCTTGGCGCCGTGCTGCCCCAGCCACTGGACGGCTGGTCTGCCGAGGACGTCGAAACCCAGGATGCCAGCGCCGTGATGTTCGGAGGTATCCGTGCCGCGCGCAACTACGAGAAGGGCGATGAGCGGGTCGAGCTGCAGATCCTCGGCGACTCACCGATGCTGTCCACCTGGATGCCGATGATCGCCAACCCGGCCATGGCCGCTGCAATGGGCAAGATGGCGAAAGTCGGCAAATACCGCGCGATACAGACCAAGGATGGTCAGCTCATTCTGGTGGTGGCGAACCGCTTTCTCGTGATGGTGGAAGGGTCGGCTTCGATGAAGGACAAGGTCGACTACGCCTCGGCCATCGACTTCGAAAAGCTGGAATCCCTCTGAGGCGGGTCCATCCGGCGGAACAGGGGCTCCTTACCTGGACGAGTAAGCAGCCCCACTGACGCCGTTAGCTTCCGCGGCCCGGGGTGCGGTCGGGCATGACTGGCGTGCCCGGCTTGATCGTTTCGGCTGGCTGGACGCCTGACGTTTGCTTGGCGCCCGCCTGCTGGGCAGCGCCCGCCGCGGAGGTCCCAAGCTGATTGCCGGCCTGGGAAGCGGTCCGCCCCGCCTGGCTCGCACCCATCTCGCCAGTGCCCATTTCGCGCTGGCCGACTTCCTTGGCCTTTTCTCCGGCCTTCGTGAGCACCTGCTCGGCCTTTTCGGCAAGCGTCTTGCCCTCGCCCTCCTCGGGAACGAGCCCTTGCGCTCGGGCTTCCTCGGCGGCTGCGCGATAGACTTCTGTCGCGGTGACCTTGCCTTTCTCGTAGAGCTGGCCGGTCTGCTCCGAAATCGCCTCGCGGAGCTGATCTCTTGTTTCGCCGAGGTATTCGTCCTCGAGGCGCGTCCGCGGCAGCATCGCACCGACGATGGCGCCGAGCGCGATACCGACGGCACCGACCAGGAGAGGCTGCTGCTCCATCATGTCGGTGACGGTGCGTCTCGTCTGATACCCCACCTGCCGGACAGTCCTGCTGGCGTCCTGTGCCGTACCCATAGCCGACTCCATCAAACCGCCTGCACTCTCGCCCGCCGACCGCGCCGCATGCCCTGCTGAGCTCACTGTCTCGCCGACCCGTTCGGCCATGGAGCGCATCGATTCACTGACGCTGGTCGCCGCGTGCCGTGCGGTTTCACCGGCACTGGTAGCGGCATGGCGCGCGCGCTCCATCGCGCCAGCTCCAGTATCGCGTGCCGACTCGGCGGCCGTCCGAAGGCCGCTGCCGTCGCCTGCGCGGAACGTGGTCCGGGCTCCGTATTGGGGCCGCTCGCGGCTGCCCATCATCATCCAGAGGAGGCTCATGCCTGCCAGCACGGCCGGCATGGGATTGTCTCGGGCCTGCCGCCCGAGATTGCGGAAGAAGTCGCCCCCGTCGCTCCCCATGAACTTGGTGCGCGCCTCGTCGAAAATCTGGCCGAAGGTGAGCTTTTCCTTCAGCGCGTCCAACGTGTCGCTGAGATCGGCGCGGGCGCGCTCGACTTCCCGCTCAGCATGGCTTGGTGTTTCCGTCACTTCACTTGCTCCTTCAACATTTCGGCGTCCCGTTGGACCTGCGTTTGGGTGCGTGTCGGCATGATTCCGCGGTTCATCAGCGAGCGGCCATACTGCAGCAGGCCGAAACCGATGATGCCCACGACGGCCCCGACCAGCAGGGATGCCCAGCCCGCTCCAAGGCCCACGTAAGTGAGCCAGACGATGAGCGCCTGAAGCAGAATGAGCAGCGAGACGAGCAGCATGATGCCCGCGGCCACGAGGCTGCCCCCCGCGACCTGAAGATTCGAGAACTTCTCGTTGACCTCCGCACGCAGCAGGCCGGCTTCCTTGCTGAAGAGAGAAGTTATGTCTCGCCCCAGGTCGGAAA
>JAEVZQ010000317.1 GCA_023392135.1 Pseudomonadota bacterium
GTCATCTTCGAGGAGTTCAAGGGCACTGGTAACTCGGAAGTCGTGCTCGATCGGAAGGCCTCCGACAAGCGCGTCTACCCGGCGATCGACATCGCCCGGTCCGGCACGCGCAAGGAAGAGTTGCTGGTCCCACGCGATCAGCTCAAGAAGATGTACGTCCTGCGCCGGATCCTGAACCCGATGGGCACCATCGACGCGATCGAGTTCCTCACGGACAAGCTCCGGCAGACGAAGAACAACGGCGAGTTCTTTCAATCCATGAACGCCTGACGGCGCTGCCATATGGGAATCGGTATGGGGAACCAATTAAATGCTTTTGGACAGCCGATCGGCTGTCCGGTCCCCCATTGGTCACCGAGGCCCCGGCCATCCCGTATCAACCTCGATGGCCGGTTCTGCCGCCTGGAGCCGCTCGATCCCGAACGGCACACCGCCGATCTCCATGAAGCCAATCAGGCCGATGACGGGCGTGGCTGGACGTATCTCGGCTACGGTCCCTTCGCCTCGCTGGCCGAGTACCGGACGTGGGTGGAGAAGTCGGCGGCATCCGAGGATCCGTTTTTCTACACGATCGTCGAGGCCGGCTCCGGCCGCGCGGTCGGCGTCGCGACGCTGATGCGCATCGATCCGGCGAACGGCGTCATCGAGGTCGGCAACATCAAGTACTCTCCGGCTCTGCAGCGCACGCCTGCTGCAACCGAGGCGATGTTCGTATTGATGCGCTATGTCTTCGACGAGCTGGGCTATCGCCGCTACGAGTGGAAATGCGATTCCCTCAATGCCCCGTCACGAGCCGCCGCTCTGCGGTTGGGCTTCACATTCGAGGGCATCTTCCGCCAGGCGGTGATCTACAAGGGTCGCAACCGGGACACCGCCTGGTTCTCGATCACCGACGCCGAGTGGCCTGCCCTGAAGCAGGCTTACGAGTGCTGGCTCTCGCCGACGAACTTCAATGCAGATGGCCGGCAGCGCCGCCGTCTCTCCGATTTCATCGCTGAAGTGCGCGCAGCGGCTTCAGGCCGGTGAAGATCGGGCCTTCCTCTTGTGGCAGAGCAGGAAGGCGAGGGCCTCTGCATCAGTGAGCGGCGCCGAGCAGCTCTGGCCGATGCAAACGTAAGCCGTGGCCTTCCCGTCTATCGGGCGCTTCCCGGCCAGCGCGTCAGCCTCCGCAATCACAGTAGCCGAATCATCGACGAAGTGCTGCAGAGCACCCGGCAGCGACATGCTCGTCACCGCCTTTTCGAGTCGTGCGGCGCCGTCCGCGTCGCCAGCACCCAGCACGATGACATGCTGCGGTGACAGGAGGTCGAACGTCTGGGCCAACAGCCCGGAATGCGAGATCAGGTTCTGCTGCAGCTCGGGGCCGAAGGCGTTCAGTATAGCTTCAGCCCGCTCCAGATATGCCGTCTCGCCCTTCAACATAAAGAGATGGGCGAGATTGGACATCATCACAGCGTTGGCATTCGGTGTGGCGTCGTCATGGGCGGTCTTCAAGCGAACGATGACGTCGGGCGTGTCGTCCGCCGTCATGAAGTAGCCACCGGAGCTCGCGTCCCAGTAATGACGGTCGAGTTGCTCGACGAACCGAACGGCAGCGTCGAGGTAGCGGGCAGAGTTGGTGGCTTGGGTGAGCCGGAGGGCGGCCCAGGTCATGTTGGCATAATCACTGGCCGTTGCCGGTGCTTTCGCCTGACCGGCTCTGTAGGAGTGAACGAGCCGGCCATCGCTCATCATACGGTTCTCGATGAAGGCGAAGGCCCGTTCGGCGAGGTCCCGCCACCGGGGCTCGCGGAAAACGAAAGCCGCGCCCGCGAGGGCTGCGATCATGAGCCCATTCCAGTCGGCGAGGACCTTGTCGTCCCAGCCCGGTCTGACCCTCTCCGCCCGGCGAGCCAAGAGCTTGGCCCGTAACGCGGCGAGGCGCTCTTCGTCGGCATCTGAGCGTAGCTCCAGCGCACCGAGCCGGTTCAGGATATTGTGCCCTTCCCAATTCCCATCTCGGGACACCCCATAGACCTCGTTGAAGAACGGGGCGTCCTCAGGCCCCAGGACGTCCTCGATTTCGGCTGCGCTCCAGACGTAGAACTTGCCTTCTTCGCCCTCGGAATCGGCGTCGAGCGAGGCCGCGAACCCTCCACCCTCGCTGATCATCTCGCGCTCGATCCAGCCGACGGTCTCAGCAATCCGCTGCTTGAGCAGGGGATCGCCGGTCTCGCGATAAACCTCGGTCATGAGGTCGATCAGCAGGGCGTTGTCATAGAGCATCTTCTCGAAGTGCGGGACGAGCCAGCGCTCGTCCACCGTGTATCGCGCGAAGCCGCCTCCGAGATGATCGTAGATGCCGCCTTGGCAGATGTGGATCAGCGTCTGCTCGACAGCCGTCTTGGCGTCGGCCATGTCGTAGCGGATCCCGCCGCGCCACATGAGCCAGAAGAAGCTCCATTGCGGAAATTTCGGAGCACCCTGGAGGCCGCCATTGACGGCATCGACGGCGCGCACCATACGCCCCGTCAGATCCTCGAGCAGCGCATCCGTGATCTGCACCTTCCCAGACGCAGCGCCTCCGGTTTTCAAGGCGTCCGTGAGGAGTTCGGCGTTATGGCGCACCTTGTCCGGCTCCTCGCGATAGATCCGTTCGACCTCGCGCAGGACATGCTGGAACGCCGGCTTGCCCCAGCGGGATTGCGGGGGAAAGTAGGTGCCGCCCCAGAACGGCCTTCCGTCCGGATCGAGGAACATTGTCAGCGGCCATCCGCCCTGCTCCCCAAGGGCGTGAAGTGCATTCATATAGATGGCGTCGATGTCGGGTCGCTCCTCGCGATCGACCTTGATGTTGATAAACAGGTCGTTCATGACAGCCGCGGTAGCCTCGTCCTCGAAGCTCTCGTGGGCCATGACGTGGCACCAGTGGCAGGCGGCATAGCCGACGGAAAGCAGGATAGGCTTATCGGTACGTTTGGCCTCTGCGAGGGCTTCGGGGCCCCAGGCCCACCAGTGCACCGGGTTGTCCTTGTGCTGGAGCAGGTAGGGGCTGGTTTCCCGCCTCAGCCTATTCTCGCTCATGGCATCCTCCTGCTCGTTCGCTTCTGATCCGCGCCGGCTGGCGTACCCATACGGGTGACTCCGACACTATGACCGAGGTTGCAACCATATTTGCGCTGTCGACCGCGCCGGGCCGGGCGGGCGTCGCCGTCATCCGCATGTCTGGACCGGCATCAGGCCTGGTTCTGGACACGCTGGCATCATCACGTCCAGCGCCGCGGGTGGCGGCACTGCGCCGGCTGCGCTACCCGGGCTCGGGCGAGGTGATCGACCAAGCTCTTGTCCTCTGGTTTACGGCACCCGGTAGCTTCACGGGTGAGGACGTAGT
>JAEVZQ010000324.1 GCA_023392135.1 Pseudomonadota bacterium
CGCAGGCTTCACACCAATGTCGACATACTCGTGGAGTCGGCAGAAAAGCTCGGTCGAGGCGACCCGCTGCCGAACCGCTCCTTCGCCACGCGCGAGTTCCAGCACATCTACGATGCGCTCGCCGGCGCAGCGGCCGAGAGAGAACGCAACGAGCATCGGCGCCATCTGCTCCTCCGGGAATTGCAGCACCGCACTAATAATCTGCTAGCGGTCATCGCCTCGATTGCGCGGCGAACGCTGCAGGAAGGCAAGACCATACCGGAGGTGCGCGACGCGCTACTGGGACGGCTGCAGTCGCTTGCAAACGCCAGCGACACGCTCGCGGCCGCCCATTGGCAGGGGGCCGACATGCGTCTCGTGATCGAGAACGAGATGCGCGTTTTTGCCGGTCGCTACAGCGCGAGCGGGCCCGAGCTGCTGCTGTCGGCCCAGGCGGCGCAGAATACGTCTCTCGCGATCCACGAACTGGCGACCAACGCGTCCAAATACGGCGCGCTTTCCCAACCCGACGGTCACGTCACGATCGAATGGTGCATCGAGGGCGAAGCGACCGAGCCGATGCTGGTGTTCGAATGGACCGAGCGGGGTGGCCCTCCGGCGACTGCTCCCTCGCGGCAGGGCTTTGGCCACACCTTGCTGCAGGCTGTTCTGAGCGATGCCGAGTTCATGCCGGAAATCAGGTTCGAGCCGGACGGCCTCCACTACCGCGCGACCGTCCGCCTCTCGGCAGTTCTGGCAGACAGCAGCCAAGTCATCCCGCAGAGCCTTTCCGGTGTCGGCCCAGCCGGGAAGCATTGAAAGCGGACTGGCGCAAGCCTATGAGCAATTTCAGATTTACGGTCCGCTCAACCATGGGCTACGGGTAGGCTAGCCGGTTCCTTCATCCCGTCCAGCAGCAGCTTCCATGCACCTCGAGCATCCCCATGAGCCCTCGGCCGGCTTCCGGCATCTGCTGAAGGACCTGTCGGTAACAAACGTCAGCAATGCCCTGGTCGGATTCATCTTCGCAGTAACCGGCCCGGTCGCGATCATCCTGGCGGTGGGGACGCGCGGCGGCTTGAGCGAGGCGCAGATCGCTTCGTGGCTGTTCGGCGCCTATTTCCTGAACAGCTTCATCACCATCGCATTCAGCCTCGCCTATCGTCAGCCGCTGGTCTTCTTCTGGACCATTCCGGGCGGCGTGCTCGTCGGGCCGGCTCTGACGCATCTGACGTTCCCCGAGGTCGTCGGCGCCTTCATCGTCACGGGGATCGGAACGACACTTCTCGGCATGACGGGCCTCGTTCGGCGTGTCATGCAGGCTGTGCCGATGCCGATCGTCATGAGCATGGTGGCCGGCGTTTTCCTTCAGTTCGGCCTCGACTGGGTGCGGGCTTTCGATCAGGCATTCTGGATCGCGGCGCCAATGACGCTGGTGTTCCTGGCGCTCACCTGCATTCCCCGGATTGCACGGGTCCTTCCACCACTGATCGGCGCACTGGCCGCCGGGATCGCCATTTCCGCCTCCACGGGCGATTTCGCGCCCGCCATCGACACCGCAACTGCGATAGCGGCACCTCAGATCGTATTCCCGGCGTTCTCCTGGCAGGCCATCGCGGAGCTTTCTGTCCCGCTCGCGATCACCGTGCTCGTCGTGCAGAATGGTCAGGGTGTTGCGGTGTTGACGGCTGCCGGCCACGAGCCGCCGGTCAACAGCATTGCCGCCATTTCAGGACTGGGCGGCTTCGTGACAGCCTTCTTCGGAGCGGTCTCCACCTGCCTGACCGGACCGGTCAGCGCGATCCTGACGACAGCCGGCGAACGCGAGCGCCAGTACACCGGCGCTGTCGTAGTCGCCCTGTTGGCGATGGCGTTCGGCCTTTTTTCGCCACTCTTCACGCGGCTGCTGCTGGCCGCACCGGCACCCTTCATCGCGACCCTCGCCGGCCTTGCCATGCTGCGGGTCCTGCAGTCCTCGTTCGCAACTGCTTTCGAGGGCCGCTTCGGTTTCGGCGCGTTGGTCACTTTCCTGATCACCGTGAGCGGCATTTCGGTGGCCAATATCGGTGCCCCGTTCTGGGGGCTCGTATTCGGCTATATCGTATCCCGGCTGCTCGAGCCCCACGATTTCCGGCCCCGGGTGCCTGACATTCAGAGACGTAGAGCACACCCATGACGAAGAAGATGCTGGCCCGGCGCGACGGGCATGTCGGCACCCTGATCTTCAATAATCCGGCCCGCCACAATGCCGTGTCTTTCGAAATGTGGGAGGCGGCCGAACGCATCCTCGACGATTTCGGGGCGGACCCCGACGTGCGAGTGATTGTCCTGACCGGCGCAGGCGAAAAGGCGTTCGTCTCGGGTGCCGATATTTCGAAGTTCGAGGACGAGCGCGCCGCAGAGGACGCGGTCCAGCGCTACAACGCCCAGGTGGAGCGCACCTATTCGCGCATCTACACGATGCCGAAGCCGACCATCGCGAAAATCCGCGGCTACTGCATCGGCGGCGGCCTCAACCTCGCCATCTGTTGCGATATGCGGTTCGCAACGCACGGCTCGCGCTTTGCGCTTCCGGCGGCACGGCTGGGGCTCGGCTATGGGTATCCCGGACTCAGACGCTACATCCAGACGCTGGGCCCCGCCATCACCAAGGAGATCTTCTTCACCGCCCGCCAGTTCAGTGCCGAGGAGGCCTTGGCATGGGGCGTCGTCAATCGCGTGGTCGGGGACGAAGAAATCGATGCGTTCGTGCAGACCACGGCGGAAACAATTGCGCAAAACGCGCCGATGACCATCCGCTGCATCAAGCTGTCGACGACGGAAGCGCTGCGCGATCCGGAGGACCGCGATCTCGACGCATGCGCAGAGGCCGTGAAGGCCTGCTTCAACTCTGAGGATTATGTCGAAGGGCGCCGCGCCTTTCTCGAGAAACGGAAACCAGCATTCCAAGGGAAATGAGTGGGCGCGCGTCCTTGCGCCTTCAGAACCTGTCGATCCGGTACGGCTCCGGATCGATGCAGGGTTTCGCCCCCATCACCAGCTCGGCCACGAGCCGTCCGGTCGTCGAAGCGCACGACAGCCCGAGATGCCCATGACCGAAGGCGAAAAAGACGTTCCTTACTTTGGGTGATGGCCCGATCACCGGAACCGAGTCCGGGAGACAGGGCCGATGCCCCATCCACCGGCTCACCTCACCGCCGGTCAGGCCCGGAAGCATCCGCTTGCCATGCTCGAGCAATGTGGTGGCGCGGCGATAGTCGGGTGCCGCATCGAGACCCGCCAGCTCGACCGTGCCTGCGAACCTCAAACCTCCCTGCATCGGCGTCGCGAGAAACTTCTTATCCGCCCACATGATGCTGGTCCGCGGCTTCACACTCGGATCGCGCAGCATGGCGTGATAGCCGCGTTGGGTTTCGAGTGGCACCTTGTGCCCGAAAATACGTGCGAGCTGGTGGGACC
>JAEVZQ010000467.1 GCA_023392135.1 Pseudomonadota bacterium
TTACGAGGCTTTCGTGTCCTCAGGCAATCCGGAGTTCGCGTGGCGCATGCCGGATGACGAGTGGGACGCCATCACACTGAACTATACGTCCGGGACAACGGGCAACCCGAAGGGCGTCGTCTATCACCACCGTGGCGCCTACCTGATGTGCTTTGCCAACGTCGTCGCGGCAGGCATGGGGCGCCATCCCGTCTATCTCTGGACGCTGCCCATGTTCCATTGCAACGGATGGTGCTTCCCCTGGACGCTGTCGGCCGTTGCCGGCACACACGTATGCCTCCGCTGGGTGCGGGCCAAGGCGATGTTCGACGCGATCGCCGAGCACAAGGTCACGCATCTGTGCGGCGCACCGATCGTCATGTCGACGCTGCTCAATGCGGCGCCGGACGAGCAACGGCCGCTACCCCACAAGGTGCAGTTCGTAACCGCAGCGGCGCCGCCACCTGCATCCGTTCTCGCCGCCATGGCGGAGGCGGGTTTCGACGTCACGCACGTCTACGGCCTTACCGAGACCTACGGGCCTGCCGTCGTCAACGATTGGCACGATGACTGGAATGAGCTGCCGGCGGCAGAGCGCGCGGCGCAGAAGTCGCGCCAGGGCGTGCGATACCCCACGCTCGAAGGCCTCAAGGTCATGGATCCGAAGGCGATGACCGAAGTCCCCGCCGACGGCGAGACCCTGGGCGAGGTCATGTTCCGCGGCAACATCGTCATGAAGGGCTATCTCAAGGACCCGCAGGCGACAGCCGAAGCATTTGCGGGTGGCTGGTTCCACTCTGGCGACCTCGGCGTTCTCCACCTGGACGGCTACATCCAGCTCAAGGACCGCTCGAAGGACATCATCATCTCCGGCGGCGAGAACATCTCGTCCATTGAGGTCGAGGACACGATCTACAAGCACCCGGCAGTCGCCTCCGTTGCCGTCGTCGCAAGACCTGACGAGAAGTGGGGTGAGACTCCTTGCGCCTTCGTCGAGCTGAAGCCGGGCGCAAACGCGACCTCCGAGGAAATCATCGCGTGGTGCCGGAAGCATCTGGCCCACTACAAGTGCCCGCGGCACGTCATGTTTCAGCAGATACCGAAGACTTCGACAGGCAAAATTCAGAAGTTCGCGTTGCGCGACCTTGCGAAATCCGTGTGAGCATCGAGGGCAGGCATGAAAAGCTTCCGGCTGGCAATAGCGGGACTTGGCGCAATCGGGCTGAAGGTGGCCCGTCGTGTGGATGCCGGCGAGATCGAGGGGCTCATACTCACCGCAGTTGCGGCGCGGGATGGAGCCAAGGCAGAGCGCATCATCTCGGCCTTTCGCAACCCGCCGAAGCTCGCTCCACTCGACCGGCTCGCAGACGAGGCCGACGTTGTCGTGGAGTGCGTGCCGGCCGCGCATTTCCTTGCCGTCGCGGAGCCAGTCCTTCGCGCCGGTCGCACATTGATGCCGCTGTCGGTCGGCGCATTGCTCGGGCACATGCACCTCATCGACCTTGCCCGGGAAACGGGCGGGCGCATTGTCGTGCCGAGCGGTGCCATTCTCGGGCTCGATGCCGTCCGGGCGGTGGCCGAGGGCAGCGTCCACTCCGTCCGGCTTATCACCCGAAAGCCCCCGGCAGGTCTCGCTGGCGCGCCCCTTCTGGTTGAGAAGGGGATCTCGCTGGAGGGCCTGACCGAGCCACTGATGGTGTACTCCGGCAGCGCCCGCGAGGCGGCGAAGGGCTTCCCGGCGAACTTGAACGTGTCGGTGGCGCTGTCTCTCGCCGGCGTCGGCCCGGACCGGACAGAGGTCGAGCTATGGGCAGACCCGACCGTAACGCACAACACGCATACGATTCTGGTAAAGTCGGATTCGTCCAACCTGACGATGACGATCGAGAACATCCCCTCGGCTGAAAATCCGCGGACAGGCGTGATCACCGCATTGAGCGTAATTGCGGCGCTGCGCCGGCTCACCGCCCCGCTCGTGGTGGGTACCTGAGCCGGAGCGGATGCAACTTTGGGAGCGGCGTCGGGCCCAAGATGCCGCATGACGATGTGCG
Source organism: Pseudomonadota bacterium (assembly GCA_023392135.1). Taxonomy (GTDB): domain Bacteria; phylum Pseudomonadota; class Alphaproteobacteria; order Rhizobiales; family Hyphomicrobiaceae; genus ZC4RG25. Next base: position 2,031 of record JAEVZQ010000467.1, read on the forward strand.
CCTTCTATTTTCAGAGCGGGCGCATATAATCCCCCCGGCCGGAACGACTTGTTCGGCCGAAACGCAGGCCGCCCGTACGGCCCATTAACCAGCCCCGTTCTCTCGAGCCGGCCTTAGTTATGGCTCCGGCTCAGGCGGGCGATTTCATCCTTCAGCCTGAGTTTCTGGAGCTTCAAGCTGTTGACCCTCATGGAATCCACGGCGGGTCTAGCCAGCTCTTCCTCGATCTTCCGTTCAAGCAACCGATGCTTCTCCGTCAGTTCAGCGAGATGTGGGGATGCCGACATCTTGCCCTCCGATCGAGTTTTAGACCCGATAAGCTTGCCAGAATTGGCGGAATATGTCCATTCATCAAGAAATTCCGCCACAAATGCTAAAGCATAAACAGAGACTTAGCTCGCTTTTCTAAGATACAATATTTACAGATAGTTGTTTGGATTCGTTCGCGGCGCTATTGCCAGCGCGGCTGTTCCCGATGATATTGCGCCCGGTTGGAAGCACAAGGATTGCGGCGCAGCCGAATTCGCCCATGCAGCAGCAGGACGAACGTGAGATTCGCGAGCAGTTGATCAAGCTCCGCGCCGAGCACCGGGATCTGGACACTCAGATCGCCGCTCTCGAGGCGCAGGCGCTCGCTGACCAACTCCAGATTACGCGGCTGAAAAAGAAGAAGCTGCAACTCAAGGACCGGATCACGGCGCTCGAGGATCGGCTCCTGCCGGATATCATTGCCTGATCGGGACGGCGCGACGGCGAGCGGCGCCATGGCACTTGTCAATGGCCTGCCGGGTCAGGTATCTGCCCCTTTTCCAACGCAGCGGCGCCAAGGCCAGATGATTCGGATATGAGCGCGAGCAGCCAGGCGGCACCCGTAGTCGGCATCATCATGGGCAGCCAGTCCGACTGGCCGACCATGCAGCGCGCTGCCGAAATGCTGGAGCGGCTGAAGGTGCCGTTCGAGGCAAAGATCGTATCGGCGCATCGCACGCCGGACAGGCTGTTCGCCTATGCAAAGTCGGCCAGGGATCGCGGCCTCAAGGTGATCATCGCCGGGGCCGGGGGAGCGGCGCACCTGCCGGGTATGGTGGCCTCGCTCACGACGCTGCCCGTGCTCGGCGTGCCTGTCGAGAGCCGTGTGCTTAAGGGGCAGGACAGCCTCTACTCCATCGTGCAGATGCCGGCGGGCATCCCGGTCGGAACGCTGGCCATAGGCAACTCGGGCGCCGAGAACGCCGCGCTTCTGGCGGCACAGATCCTCTCGCTTGGCGACACTGCGCTCGCAGCCCGCGTCGAGGAGCACCGCGCACGCCAGACCGCATCCGTGGCGGAGGCGCCTGAAGATGCCTGAGCCGGCGAGACGCAGTGAGCCGCTTCCGCCGGGCAGCACCATCGGAATTCTTGGCGGGGGCCAGCTGGGGCGGATGCTCGCGATGGCCGCGGCGAAGCTGGGGCTGCGCACGCATGTCTATTGTGACGAGCCGCGGTGCCCGGCATTCGATGTATCGGCTCTGCATACCATCGGCGATTACGTGGATCTCGACCGGCTGACCGCATTCGCCGCAACGGTCGAGGCCGTTACATATGAATTCGAGAACGTCCCGGTCGAGGCCGCTCATCATCTCGAAAACCTGGTCCCTGTGCGACCGGGGCCGCTTGCGCTCGAGGTCGCGCAGGACAGGCTCGTGGAAAAGCGGTTCATCTCCGACCTCGGCGTCCCGGTCGCCCCGTTTGCGCGGGTGGATGATGCGAGTGACCTCGTGGCCGGGCTGAAGGAATTCGCTTCTCCGGCGATCCTGAAAACACGTCGGCTCGGGTACGACGGCAAGGGGCAGGTCAGCCTCGCGCCGGGAGACGATCCGGCGGCAGCGCTCGCCGCGATCGGTCACGTGCCCGCGGTCCTGGAGCAGCGGTTGTCGTTCACCTGCGAGGTTTCGCTCCTGGTGGTCCGCGGCGCCGGCGGGCAAACGGCTTTCTACGACATTCCCCAGAACACCCATTCCGATGGCATTCTCCGCCGCTCTGTTGTGCCGTCACCGCTCGGCCCGGCGGAGGCCGACCTGGCGCGCGATATGGCGCGGAGCATCGCCGAGGCGCTCAACTACGTGGGCGTGCTCGCGGTGGAGATGTTCTACATGGGTAGTGGCTCGGATACGCCGCTACGGGTCAACGAGATCGCGCCAAGAGTTCATAACAGCGGCCACTGGACCATGGACGCTTGCCCGATTGGCCAGTTCGAGAACCACATCCGCGCTGTCGCGTGCTGGCCGCTGGGGACGACGGAGCGCCACTCTGATGCCGAGATGGTGAACCTCATCGGCAAGGACGTCAAAGCCTGGCCGGAAATCGCCGCCGAGCCGGGCGCCCTGCTGCATCTCTACGGCAAGCGCGAGCCGCGCGAGGGCCGCAAGATGGGTCACGTGAACCGGCTCCGCGCCAAAAGTTGACCAAAATTGTGATCGGCTGATGTCCAACGTCCCCATGGACTTGACGGGACGCGTTTGCTATACCGAGCGCCACAACAAGCGAAGTGACCACCCCTTGGTGCGGCCATGAGGGTGTGGTTTCTCGTGGTTTGAGGCCAGAATCATTCAATAGATCAGGACAGGAACGCGTGCAGGTACTCGTTCGCGACAACAACGTCGATCAGGCCCTCAAGGCGCTCAAGAAGAAGATGCAGCGCGAGGGCATTTTCCGGGAGATGAAGCTCCGGAACTACTACGAGAAGCCCTCTGAGAGAAAGGCCCGCGAGAAGGCGGAAGCTGTCCGCCGCGCACGCAAGCTCGCCCGTAAGCGCGCACAGCGTGAGGGTCTGTTGCCTGGCAAGGCCAAGCCGAAGCCGGCCGCCCGCGGTCGCGCCTGAGGTTTTTTCCTCTCCCCAGAGAATCGGTTAGTGCATGGACGCTGGGCTGCCCTGCTGCGGGTGGTCCTTGTCGTGCTTCCTGCGGACTTGGCCAATATGCGGTCTCAGTCCGAACGGGATCGAATCTGGTCGATCCAGCTCTGGATGGCCTCAAACGAGCCATGCAGAGCGTGATTGTTGTGGCCGGCGTTCGGCAGCGAGATGAGCTTCTTGGGCTCGTTGGCAGCCTCGAACACCGCCCGCCCCATTTCATAGGGCACAATGCGATCCTGCTCGCCGTGGACGACGAGCACCGGCGCGCGCACCTGTCCAATGCGGGACTTCACCTCATACCGGTGCGTCATCAGCAATCGCACCGGCAGGAACGGATAGTGCCGGGCCCCGACGTCGACGGCTGATGTGAACGGCGAGTCGAGTATCAGGCCGCCGATGGACTTTTCGGATGCGATCCGCGTTGCTACGCCGGTGCCGAGCGACTCTCCATAGACGATGATGTCGGCCGGTGTAATGCCCTCGGCCATCAGCAGCGCATACGCTAGCCGTGCATCCGCGATGTTTGCCGATTCGGATGGACGCCCTGTGGAACCACTATATCCGCGGTAGCTCATCATGAGCATGCCTCGGCCGCGATCCAGATAGTGCCGGATGCGTTCAGAGCGGAGCGCGAGATTGCCGCCGTTGCCGTGGAAGTAGAGGATGGTGGGCTCGCCCGGAGCAGCGCGCCCGTACCAGGCGACGACGCGCTCGCCGTCGGGCGTTTCGATGATTCTTTCCTCGACGTTTTGGAGGCCCACCTCAGCCGGAGCGACGTGCTCGGCCGAGGGATAGTACATCAGTTTGAGCTGCACATAGCTTGCGACGAGCCGGATGAGCCCTAACACAAGTGCAGCAATCAGCACGAGCTTGAGTGCCGAATATGCCATCTTTTCCCGGATAAGCGGCTTCACGCCCAGATAAGTATCAGGCCGGCGCCGTCGTGTGGCTGCGAACAATCGACCAATGGTTCCAGCCGGTGAGCACCAGGAACATGAAGCCGTTGAGCTCGATGAACTCCTCCCAGAACCGGAGCTCCGCATTGACGGCGATCTCCCGGTCGAACGGCACGGCTACGAGTAGCAGAATGCCGGCGATGAACAGCGGTATCGCGGCCGGCGCGAATGCGAGCCGCAGCAGCCCGCGCCACTGTTGCCAGCGCCGCGCGAGATACCAGAGAATCGGCAACGTCATAGCAACCAGCAGGATCTCCTGCAGGCCGTGATGGGAAAGCCACCTGAACCACTCGGGTCCACCAAGCGTCTTGACATCGAGCTCGCGGACGAACGCGGCCGCAACCAGCATCGCGAGCGCACCGGAGGCCGTCTCCTCGGCGCCATGGCCATGCCGCCAGCCAAGCCAGAACAGGATGAACGCAGGTATCAGGATCAGGAGCTGCGTTTCCTCGAGGAGGCTGTGCTCCTTGCTGAGCACCACGGCGTAACCCGCCCACCAAGCCGCGAGCACCACGGCGTTGATCAGCAGCATAGCCGCGACTATCAGAAGTGCGCCGGCGCGGCCATTCACCCGTCCAGCGGTGTCCATCCGGTTCACCGGATGGGCGTGCCCATAGTCCGTCATTGGCCCTCGCCCCCTTCGTGACGACGTCACGAGACAGTTAAACTATTGTGGTCTGCGAAGCCATGGAAGGGGCGTCTGGGTGACGGCTCCGAAAAATCGGAGCAATGCCGGCCGCTATCGAGCCTCAGCCCGCGATCTTCAGTGCTCCAGCGCCTTGACGATCTCCTCGGTCATCTTCTTGGCGTCGCCGAACAGCATCATCGTGTTGTCGCGGTAGAAAAGCGTGTTGTCGATGCCGGCGTAGCCCGACGACAGGGAGCGCTTGTTGAATATCACGGTGCCCGCCTTCCAGACCTCGAGCACCGGCATGCCGTAGATCGGCGAGGACGGGTCCTCCTTGGCGGCCGGGTTGGTGACGTCGTTGGCGCCGATCACGTAGACGACGTCGGCCTGGCTGAACTCGTGATTGATGTCCTCCAGCTCGAAAACCTCGTCGTAAGGGACGTTTGCCTCGGCCAGCAGGACGTTCATGTGTCCCGGCATACGGCCGGCGACGGGGTGGATCGCGTACTTCACTTCGACGCCCGCCTTCTTCAGGGCATCGGCCATTTCGCGGAGCGCATGCTGGGCCTGCGCGACCGCCATGCCGTAGCCGGGCACGATGATGACCTTGCTCGCGTTCTTCAGCATGAAGGCGGCATCTTCGGAGGAGCCCTGCTTGACGGGACGTTGCTCCGTGGCGCCGGACGGCCCTGCAACCTCGCCACCGAACCCGCCGAGTATGACGGAGATGAACGAGCGGTTCATGCCCTTGCACATGATGTAGGACAGGATCGCGCCCGAGGAGCCGACGAGGGCGCCCGTGATGATCAGCGCGATATTGCCGAGCGTGAAGCCGATACCCGCGGCAGCCCAGCCCGAATAGGAGTTCAGCATCGACACGACGACCGGCATGTCGGCGCCGCCGATCGGGACGATGATGAGGATGCCGAAAACCAGCGCGGCAATCGCGATCAGCCAGAACAGCCAGGCCGAACCGCCGGACTGGGCGAAAGCGACCACCAGCGCGACCAACACGACGGCGAGGGCGAGATTGATGGCGTGCCGCGCAGGAAGCAAGATCGGTTTGCCCGACATGCGGCCGGACAGCTTTGCGAACGCGATGACGCTGCCCGTAAACGTGATGGCGCCGATGGCCGTACCCAGCGACATCTCGATCAGGCTGCCGGTGTGCAGCTGGCCGAATGCATCAGCGATGCCGAACGCCTCGGGCGCATAGAGCGCTGCGGCAGCCACGAAGACTGCCGCCAGGCCGACCAGCGAGTGGAAGGCCGCGACGAGCTCCGGCATTGCCGTCATCGGGATTGCGCGTGCGATGTAGGCACCGATGCCGCCGCCGATGGCGATCCCGCCGATGATGAGCACCCAGGTCAGAACCGAATCGGGCGCGGAGATCTGCATCAGGGTCGTCACCACGGCGATGGCCATGCCGACCATGCCGAAGATGTTGCCCTGGCGTGACCTTTCGGGGCTCGACAGACCGCGTAGCGCGAGAATGAAGAGGACGCCCGAAAGGAGATAGAGAAGTGCGACGAAATTGGCCGACATGGCGGGTGTCCTCTAGCGCTTCTGCCTGGCGTCTTTTTTCTTGTACATGGCCAGCATGCGCTGGGTGACGAGGAAGCCGCCGAAGATGTTCACCGAGGCCATCACGAGTGCGAGGAAGCCGAAGAACTTGGCGAGTGCGGCTCCGGAAACGATGAGGTTCACGCCGACCGCCAGCAGCGCCCCGACGACGATCACCGAGGAGATGGCATTCGTGACGGACATCAGCGGCGTATGCAGGGCGGGCGTGACGCTCCAAACGACGTAGTAACCGACGAAAATCGCGATCACGAACACCATGAGCTGGTAGACGAACGGATCGACGGCGGCGCCGGTCGCGGCGAACGCTGACGTGGGCATGAGCAGCACCGCACCCAGCAGTGCCGCAGGGCCCTGGATCAGCCCGAATTTACGCCGACCGCGTGGGAGAAGGGGATGGTCAGCCGATCTCTTGTCCATGGCCATCATGCGCTCTGCTGAAGGTTGGGGTGCACGATCTTCCCATCGCGAGCGATGAGCGTGCCCCTGATGATCTCGTCGTCCCAGTCGATCTTGATCGCCCGCTCCTTCTTGTCGATCATCAACTCGAGGAAGGCGTAGAGATTACGGGCATAGAGGCTCGAAGCGTTGACCGGCACCTCGCCTGCGAGATTGAGCGGTCCCGAAATCCGGACGCCGTTCACCTCAGCGATTTCTCCCGGCTTCGTCAGCTCGCAGTTCCCACCCCGCTCGGCCGCGAGATCGATGATGACGGCGCCGGGCTTCATGCTCTCCACCATCTCTGCGGTGATCAGCCGTGGCGCCGGTCGGCCCGGAATGAGCGCTGTGGTGATCACTACGTCCTGCGTGCGGATGTGATTGGCGATCAGCTCGGCCTGCTTCTTCTGGTATTCGGCGGACATCGGCTTGGCATAGCCGGCCTGTGTCTCGGCCTGCTTGAACTCCTCGTCCTCGACGGCAACGAACTTGGCGCCGAGCGAAAGCACCTGCTCCTTGGTGGCGGGGCGAACGTCTGTGGCTGTCACGACAGCGCCCATCCGCCGCGCCGTGGCAATGGCCTGTAGCCCGGCAACGCCGACCCCCATGACGAACACACGCGCCGCGGGCACGGTGCCCGCCGCCGTCATCATCATCGGCATCGCCTGATCGAACATGGCAGCCGCGTTCACGACTGCCTTGTAGCCGGCGAGGTTGGCCTGGCTCGACAGGACGTCCATGGATTGCGCGCGTGAGATACGCGGCATGAGCTCCATCGAGAAGAGCGCAGCGCCCGTGGCGGCCAGGGCCTCGAGACCGGCACGATCCGAATAGGGATCGAGCATCGCAGCCACGACCGCGCCGGGTTTCAGCGCCTTGACTTCGTCCAATGAAGGCCGCCGAACCTTGAGAAGGATATCGGAACCCGAGAGCGCGTCCTCCCGCGACCGCGCGACATGGGCGCCCTGGGCCTCGTAAAGGTCATCGGCAAAGCGCGACCGAAGGCCGGCGCCGCTCTCGATCTTCAGATTGCAGCCGGCATTCGCCAGCCTCTTCACGGTATCGGGTGAGGCGGCCACGCGTGGCTCGTCTGCTGACTCCGAGGTAACAGCGATTACGACCATCGGGGCACCATAGACAGCTAGGCTGGGGAGCGTAAGGGCAGAAAGCCCTTTCAGGGCGGCAGGTTAGAACTGTCGCGCCGCCCGCGTTGACGCGATGCGAGAGAAAGGCTGCGCCAGCGGCGTGCGGCTAGAGCAGGGTGATCGCCATGAGGATCAGGAGCAGCACGAGGGAGCCGAGAAGCCACTTCGTGCCCTTGACGAACCCAGCATAGGTCCGATTGTGCTCGTGGTAGTCCATAGCCGGGCTGCTGCCCGAGGTTTCGATGCTCACTGCA
>JAEVZQ010000451.1 GCA_023392135.1 Pseudomonadota bacterium
CATTCCACTTGTCGAGATTGATGAAGATCTCCTGGTGCTGGGCCGGATTCCAACCCGGCATGATTGCGTACTTGATGACCTCGTGGAACGACATGTCGTCGATGCCGCCGGTGTCCCAATACGTGCCTTCGATGGTGCCGAGCTTGAGAGCGGTATAGATTTCGCCCGCATTCATCGACACGGGAGAGCCGCCCATCGTGGAGTGGAAAATGGCCTGTGGCCCGCCGGCGCGCATCTTTTTGCCCGCCAGATCCTCCAGACGGTCCACGCGGAACTTGGTGAACATGGCATTCGGGCCCTGATTGGTCCAACCGGCCCAATGCAGATTGCGCTCGTGTGCGGCTTCCTGGACCAGATCACCGATCCGGTACTTCGGATCACCCCACATGACCTTCCAGGCCTCCTCGGAGCTGGTCGCACCCAACGGGAGGCCATAGGCCAGCGCGCCTTCGGGCATTTCGCCGCCGTAAACAGTCGCCCAGCCAGCGTACCCGTCCGTCTGGCCGGCTGCCGCAGCGGTAAACGCCTCGGAGGCGCTGGTCAGGGCGCCCGCGGGTTCGACGCGAATCTTGACGGTGCCTTTGGTTGCCTCCTCGACGGCCTTGACCCAGGGAATGAGCCCCGAGCCCCATCCGGCGTCGGTCTGGTCGAAGGCCGGCTGGAACACCCATTCCGTCACCTTGTCGGGCGGCCCGTCCTGGGCCAGCGCCATGACGCCGGACAGCGCGAGAGCTCCAACCGAACCCATCGCTATTTTGAATACATTACCTATTTTGTTCACGAGACCATTCCTCCCTAGCTCGTAGAAATTGCGAACTTCGTTCTGTCGTCCTCTTGCTTTCTTTGTACCCTCCTCATCCCGCCGTTCGCTCGCCGTTGATGATCGTACGAACGTCGCGGACGAGTTGCTTGATGACCAGGAGCAGCACGACGGCGGCGGCCAGAGGGATGACTGATTTGATTGGATAAATAGGAATTCGTACCGCTGTAGGTGTGACTTGATTGAACTTGATCGACAGGAGCGCCGCATCGATCCCCTTCCAGATCAGGACAGAGAGGAAGAGGATTGTGAAAGGCGCCGTCAGGACGTCCAGCACGGCCTTCGTCCGCGTTGACACGCTGGCGTAGAAGACGTCCAGCTTGACGAAGGCGTCGTGCTTCAGTGCATACGCCCCGCCTGTACAGGCGATCAGCACCATCGCAGCCTGGAGCGTCGTTCCGATCCACTGAGAGGGTGCATTCAACACGTAGCGGAGAAAAACATCCGTCACGCCGAAAATCATGCAGTACAGGATCAGAAGCCAGCCGATCCTGCCCATGACCTCAGTAATGGCGTCGATCAGCTTCTCCAACCCGCGCCACAGCTTCATTGCCCGATCGCTCCTCCCCAAATGAGCGGGACATCGCATCCTGAAAACTATGGAGCGGGCCGCTGCTGCGTGTCAACGCCCAGCGCGGATTGCGGGACCGTCAACATGCGTCATCCGTTGGATTCACTTGCAGTTGCGATAGCCGGCCCTCGATTCGCAAGCCACGGAACGCAACTCGGACGCCCAGCCGTCTGGCGCTCGCAAAAATCGTGCTCGAAGGCCCGCGCGACGAAATCGTTGCCAACGAGGATGTCCGTGAGTTCTATCTGGGCCTCGGAGCGGGTGTGTCCCGCCGCTCGTTCAAAAACCTCGAGACCTACAAGCGCCGCAAGCGGTGGCTTCGAGGCAGCAAGCTCGGAATCCTGCATGCCGATCGACAAAGACGCCTTCGACGAGTTCCTCGGCACGATCCAGCGGTTCGTGCGCGAACGGCTCATTCCGACTGAGGCCCGTGTGGCCGAGGACGACGCCATCCCGGATGACATCGTTGCGGATATGAAGTCGCTCGGGCTGTTCGGGCTCGCCATTCCGGAGGACTACGGTGGGCTGGACCTCTCCATGGAGGAAGAGGTTCTGGTCATACTCGAAATCGCGAGGGCGTCGCCTGCCTTCCGGTCCTACTTCGCCACGAATGTCGGCATCGGCTCGCAGGCCATCGTCATGGATGGAACGGATGATCAGAAGCGGCGCTATCTGCCCCGGCTCGCCTCAGGCGAAATCATCGGCTCCTTCGCGCTGACGGAGCCCGACTCCGGCTCCGATGCAGCTTCCCTGCAGACGACGGCGCGGCGCGAGAGCGAGTTTTACGTGCTCAATGGCACGAAACGGTTCATTACCAATGCGCCGGAGGCAGGCGTGTTCACTGTCATGGCGCGCACGGATCTGGACAAGGAGGGTGCCGATGCCATTTCAGCGTTCGTCGTCGATAGAGACACACCGGGCCTGACCGTCGGCAAGCCCGACCGGAAAATGGGCCAGCGCGGCGCGCACACGGCCGACGTCATTTTCGAGAACTGCCGTGTGCCGAAGGATGCGGTTATCGGCGGCATCGAGGGCCAAGGCTTCAGGATTGCCATGAAGGTCCTCGACAAGGGCCGGCTGAATATTGCGGCAGCGTGCACCGGTGCAGCCGAGCGTATCCTGTCGGATGCCCTCGCCTACGCACTCGATCGCAAGCAGTTCGGCAAGCCCATTGCCGAGTTCCAGCTCGTCCAGGCCATGCTCGCCGACTGCCAGACCGAAATTCTCGCAGCCCGCTCAATGATCCTGGAGGCGGCACGCAAACGCGATCGCGGTGGCGATGTCACCATGGAAGCTTCGTGCTGCAAGCTCTTCGCGAGCGAGATGGTCGGTCGCGTCGCTGATCGCGCCGTCCAGATCCACGGCGGCGCAGGTTACATGGCCGAATACGCTGTCGAGCGTTTCTATCGCGACGTCCGCCTATTTCGCATCTATGAAGGGACGAGCCAGATTCAGCAGCTCGTGATCGCCCGCAACATGATTCGCAAAGCGCGAGCCGAAGCATGACAGCAACGGCTCTCTCATCGGTGTGAGACCCCTCGATTCCGGAACCCCCCTTCGGACTTGTGCCTTCCCTTCACATGAACGATCCGCAAAGGCAGCCAGAACGGCGAGATCTCCTCACGCGCCTGCGAGCTTTCGCTGGCATGCGGCTCGAATGGCCCATTCTGCTGATCCTGCTGATTATCGCGTCGGCGATTTGGGGCTTCATCGAGCTTGCGGACGAGGTCTCCGAAGGTAGCACGGCGGCCATCGACCGCCAGCTGCTTCTGTTGCTTCGAAACCCCCACGATCCGTACCATACGCTCGGCCCGAACTGGCTGCAGGAGATGATGCGGGATTTCACCGGTCTGGGCGGAACCGGCGTGCTCACCCTCGTCACCCTCAGCGTAACGGGATTTCTGATGCTCGAGCGGAAGCGGCACGCGGCTGCCTTGCTCCTCGTCTCGGTGATCGGCGGCGTCATCATCACCAATGCGCTGAAACTCGCATTTGCCCGCCCAAGACCAGAGTTCTCCAACTACGAGCCGCTGATCGCCACGGCCAGCTTTCCAAGCGCACACTCGATGATGTCGGCAGTTGTTTACCTGACGCTCGGTGCACTGATCGCGCGCACGCGCCCCGATCCGCTGGTCAGGGTCTACATTCTGGGCCTTGCCATCTTCGTAGCTGTGATCGTCGGGATCAGCCGCGTCTATCTCGGTGTCCACTGGCCGACGGACGTGCTTGCGGGCTGGGCTGTCGGCTCCGCCTGGGCGCTGTTCTGTTGGCTGATAGCTCTGCTTCTGCAGAGACGCGGCGATGTCGAGAACCCTTGAGAAGGCGGCGCCACGAGGCTCGGCTTACGCCAGCCGCTTTTCCATGAAGAGGCTCAGCGGATCTGCGAGGTAGCTGCCGAATGGCGGGCACTCGTTGAAGCCGCGTTTGCGATAAAGTGCAACTGCCTCCGGTTGCCTGATGCCGGTCTCGAGGCGCAGGACCGTCAGGCCTTTGTCGCGGGCCGCGCCCTCGATCGCATCAAGTATCCTGCGGCCGACGCCCTGACCCCTCGCTTCCGGATCGACCCACATCCGTTTCACCTCGCCGGAGCCATCCTCGCCGCCAATGAGGGCCCCGCAGCCGAGCGCTTTTTCTCCACGCCGGGCAACGAAGAACAGCGTGTTGGACGCCATCAACGCGGCGAGATCGACCGGATGGTTGCTTTCAGGCGGGTAGAGGCTCTTGGCATGTGCGTCCGATGCGCCCAGAAAAGCGGCGATCTCCGGCTGGTCCGGACTTTCGGTACCAACAGCGATTTCCGCCGCCTCCTGCGGCGGCGCGGCCGTGGGATTCGTACGGCCAAGCCGGTCCCATTCCGCGGCTTCTTCGTCCGAAAGGAACCCCTGGCCAACTTTGTAGGCCGTTCTCAGGAGCCCTGTCGGAACCGCGCACGCCGCGTCCGAGAAGTCATCCATGTAGTCGCTGAGCTGGTCGGGACCGGAAAGCACCGGGTCAGACAGCCACAGCTTGTTGAGCGCCTTGTTTCGCACCTCATCGGGGACGTTGGCGCTCATAAAAGGCTTGTAGTCGGACGTCGCGTCGAGCTTGTCGAAGTCGATGCTCTCGGTGTCGAGGGCAGGCTGCGGAGTTTGGGTACGGACCTCCCCGCCATCCGCAGTTTCAGGCGAGACAATCTGGCCGGTGTTATGGATTTCAGCCGAATGCTCGGCAGCCTGCGTGCTTCCTTCGGCGGCATCGACGGGCTTCGGCTGGCCGCTCACCGCGCCCCGCTTCAGCCTCGACCAGCGGCTGAGAAACGGCTCGTCCTTGTCAGTCATCGCCACCGTCGTCCCCGCGCCTTGCGCGCATTCTCTCCCGAAGCACGAAGATCGGCTCCTGCCCGAACCTATGCTCCTCCTCGATATCGTATTTCTGCCGCTGCCGCTTGATGAAGCGCTCCTCCACATGATGGGCGTCGACGAACTCCCGGACCAGCTCGATCAGCAGCTGCGGCATCGGCAGCAACTCGATCGTCTCGAGACCCGACTCCCCATAGGCCTGGGCATCGTGCGGTGAGGCGGTCACCATGTGCACCGTGACCGGCCAGTCCGAGGTGCTCCCTGGATCTTTCCGCAGCACGACATAGACGGCCGGCTCACCCGTTTCGAGGTTCGCCTTGTAGCCGGCGGTCTCCTTGCGATGCAGCTCCAGCGGCAGAGTGGCGGCGTGGTAGTAGACAGACAGTTCGTCGCGCCGCAGTTCCCGCCACTCGCTGATCTCTGGCGCGTGCAGGAAAACATCGACCGGGCGCCAGATGTACTCCTGCCAGGGGTGGTCTATCTTCTCGCGAGCGACTACAACCCCGACAGGAATTGAAATAGCCGAACTCATGAGGTGGGACTCTTTCTTCTCTGCCAGCTCGCGCATTCAAGGTCTATACTCGGGTTTCCAGAGGCGGTCCATCTTACGGCCGGGCGGGTTCACGCGACAGGTGCACGCGGCATGTCAGGAACAGAGAGAATGAGCGGAATGAAGCCGAAGCTTCTGGTCTGCAATTGCCAGCGCACGATGGACATCGATGGCGCGCGGCTGGCAAAGATGCTAGGCCTCGAAGAGCCGCTCAAAGTTCACCGCGAGCTCTGCCGCGCCGAGATTTCGAGCTTCGAGTCGGCTCTAGAGGCCGGGCCGGTACACGTTGCCTGCACGCAGGAAGCTCCGCTCTTTCGCGATCTCGCGGAGGAAAAGGACCTCGGCGAGCGGGCGGTCCGGTTCACCAATATCCGCGAGCGTGCGGGCTGGGGCGAGGCGAAGTCGGCTGCGCTGCCCAAGATGGCCGCCCTGCTCGCCGAGTCGGCGTTCGTGCCGAAACCAGCGGGACTGATGACGCTCAAATCCGAGGGCGTGTGTCTCGTCTATGGCCCCGGACAGACAGCCCTCGACGTTGCGCAGGAGCTTGGTGGCCGGCTCAGCGTGAGCGTGCTGCTGACCGACGCTGCCGACGCCATTCCCCCGGGCATCGTCGATGTCCCGATTCACTGCGGCCGCATTCGGAAAGCGACGGGCTACCTCGGCGCGTTCGAGATCGAGGTCGACGGCTATGCGCCGATGCTGCCTTCGTCGCGCGCGACGCTCGAGTTCGTGATGGCGCGCAACGGTGCAAAGTCCAAGTGCGACATCATTCTGGACCTGAGCGGGGGCCAACCGCTTTTCTCGGATGGTGGCCGGCGCGACGGATATGTGCATGCCGACCCGTCAAATCCGGCGGCTGTCGCCAAAGCGATGTTCGCGGTCTCGGATCTCGTCGGCGAGTTCGAGAAGCCGCGGTACGTGGAGGTGGATGCCGCGATCTGCGCCCACGCCCGCAGCCAGAAGGTCGGGTGCACCAACTGCCTGGATTCCTGCCAGACCGGCGCGATTTCTCCAGCCGGCGACCACGTTGCCATTGATCCGGGCGTATGCGCAGGGTGCGGCACCTGCAGTGCGGTCTGCCCGACAGGAGCCGTCAGCTACAAGTTCCCGACCCGCGAGGATCTCATCACCCGGGCGCAAGTGCTGCTCAAGGCCTACCGCACGGCCGGCGGCACGCGACCGATCCTGCTGCTTCATGACGAGAAGCACGGCAGCCCGATCATTTCTGCCATCGCACGGTTCGGCCGGGGACTACCGGCGAACGTCATTCCGCTGGCAATCTACTCCGTGTTCCAGCTCGGGCACGATGTGCTCGCGTCCATGCTGGCGTCGGGAGCCGAGCAGCTTGTCGTGCTGGCGTCCGGCGAAGCTCCGGAAGAGCTGCCACCGCTCGAAGGACAAGTCGAGCTTCTGGGGGCCTTCGTTGGAGCGCTCGGCCATCAGGGGCCACGGACTCACCTGATTGTCGAGCAAGATCCCGACGCGGTCGAAAGCCTGCTGTATGGTCTGCCGGCTCTTGCCGAGCTCACGCCGCGCTTCTTCTCCAGTGCGGGCGGCAAGCGCGAGGTGGCCCGCACGGCGCTCGCCGCCCTGAACGAGATGGCGCCGCAGCCGGCCACTGTCATTCCGTTGCCGAAGGGAGCGCCCTACGGCCGCGTCCACATCGACGTGGACGGCTGCACGCTCTGCCTGTCGTGCGTCAGCGCCTGTCCGGCCGATGCCCTCTCCGACCATCCGGACCGCCCGCAGCTCAGCTTCACCGAGGCCGCATGCGTCCAATGCGGTGTCTGCGTCTCGACCTGCCCGGAGAACGTCATCCGGCTGGAGCCGCGGTATAACTTCACGCCCTCCGCAATGACGCCCGAAGTGGTGAAGGGCGAAGAGCCGTTCGAGTGCATCAGCTGCGGGAAGCCATTCGGCGCCCGGGCGACGATCGAGAAAGTCGTCGAACGGCTCAAGGGCCACTCGATGTTCCGCGGCGAGGAGCAACTCCGGGTGATCCAGATGTGCGACACCTGCCGGGTCGTCACCATCGCAGAGGCCGGCGACAACCCGCTCAGTTTCGGCGAGCGCCCCCGCATGCGCACGACCGATGACGACTTGGCCGAAGCCGCACGGGCGCGCGCAGCGCGCAAGCCGGAAGACTTCCTGAGCTGAACGGGGCAGCGGCAACTCCTGCATTCAGGGTTTACCGCTCTTTGCCCAAACGGAGAGGCCACACCGGCCGCTGACAAGCCCTGCCGAAGTTCAGGCAGGCATCAGCAGCGGCAGGTTGGCGAGCAGGTTCTGCGGCTTCATCTTCAGCCGATTGGCGGGTGTCATTGCGAGGCCAAGGTAGATCGGGCGACCTTTCACGCGGTCGATGACGGCGTGGTCATCGCGAAGGTGCATGCGGAACAGGGCAACGATCCGCGCCAAATCATCGGCGCCCACCGGCCTGCCCTCATAGAGCGCGTTCAGGATCTGCGTCGCCTCGCGATCGAGCCCGATGTGCCAGCGCCAGTCACTGTCCTCGACCTTGGGACGCGGCTCGACGCGTACCTCCAATTGCATCATGTGCTTGAGCCAGGCTTCCGCCACACGCGCGAATGCGTCCAGCGACGGCTGCTCGAAGCGGAAGTCGATCACCGTGTCGAAGCGGTCCGACCGGTCCCAATAGATCTGCTTGTTGTCGTCACCAAGAACGTCGAGCTCGACCGTCCGCATCGGCGTACCGGTCTCGGCCAGAAGCTGCGCCAGGCCGGTTTCGCCCGAGCTGGCGTGCATCTCGACGATCTCCTCATCGGCGAGCAGCAGGCGGTCGCCTTCGGTCGAAACGGTCTGCTCGCGAAAGAACAGCTCGGCAGCCCTCAGCCGCATGGGATCGCGCACGTCCTTGAGGATATTGCGCAGGATCAGGTGGACCATCTGATCGACGAAGACGGGGGGCGTCGTCGTGTTGCTCCCCCGCGCAATCCGCAAATAGGCGCCCTCGAGCGT
>JAEVZQ010000518.1 GCA_023392135.1 Pseudomonadota bacterium
CAGCACCGCTACCGCCAGCACCAGCCACAGGATGGACGAGAGATCGATAGTCATAGCGTGCGGGCTCCTGACGGGGTGAGGCTAAGATCCATTACGGGCAGACCTTAACCCAACCCACATGACAAAACTTCTCTGCCGTGCGGTTGGCTGCTGACGGCAGCGGCAGGCAGGCACATTCACCATTTTTCAACTTATCTGCCGCGGCGCCGCATCGACCAATCAGACAGCGGAACACGACTGGGTGCAGGAACGTTCTCTGCATCGGTTGTATCGTGGAGGATTGAGGATGCGTACTCCTGCACTCGCAGCGTTGTCGCTCGCCATTCCGCTCCTGGCTGCTTCCGGCGGCACTCCGGCAGCTGCGGGCGGCTGGTGGGATTGTGACCGGCCTGCCGCCGCGTACTATTCGGCGCCGGTGCGCGCATACCGATACTCATATTATGCGCCCTCGTACTATGCGCCGCCTGCCCGGTCCTACTCCTGGGGTTATGGCCCGCGCGTCGTCGGCTACGGTCCTGGCCCATACTACCGATATCGCCGGCCGCTCGGATTCTATGGTGCCCCGTACGGCTATGCCTACGGCCCGAGTGTTTCGATCGGCGTGGGGTTCTGAGACGAAATCAGACCCACAGCGACGTAGCCTGCCCCGGCATTTCTCCGGGGCAGTCGACCTTGTCCGCACAGTGGCCCGGCTCAGGGCGCGACCGGCGCCAGGCGCGTGAGCATGTCGGGGCCCATCTCTGCCATGAAGATGGAACCATCCGGTGCCAAGCCGATTCCGTGCCCGACCGTGCCGAAGGTCCGGCAGCGGCCGATCAGATCGCCTTCAGCCGAGTAGTACGATAGCCGCGGCGTCTGATCAGTGATGAGGACACCGCCGTCCGGTGTCGGCTCGACGTCCATCGGCTTGAACACCCCTTTGATCTCGCCCTGCCACTGGCCATCGCGCGACAGGATCTGCACACGGTTGTTCTCGCGGTCGCCGACCAGGAGCCGGCCCGCGCGGTCGATAGCCACCGCATGCGGGGTGGAGAACTCGAGCTTGCCGCTGCCCGGCTTTCCCCAGGTCGCCATCAACGTGCCGTCGGCAGAGAACCGGTGGACGCAGGAGTTTCCGTAGCCGTCGGCGACGTACAACTCGCCGTCGGGTGCCTCGACGGCATCCGCGGGATGGTTGAACGGCTGGCAAAGCCGCGGGCGGTCGCGGGCGCCGAGAACCTTTTCGCAGCGGCCGTCATCGCCTCTCAGCACGAAAATGCGATGTCCGTCGAAATCGGAGAGAAGTGCGCGCCCGCTCGGCATAGCGCGGATGTAATGCCCCGCAACGACGTCCGGCAACGACCATTGATCGGCCAGCGTGCCGTCAGGGTGGAAGACGAGAACGGCGGGATCAGCGCGCAGCAGAACGGCAATACGCCCTGATGGCAGGACAGTGACGTCCGTAATACCCGCAAAGCTCAGGTGGCTCGGCAGCTTGCCCCAGGGCCGCTCGACCCGATAGAGCCGTTCGCCGAGCCCGACGAACTGGTCGCGTGTGCTCACGATTCCCCCTGACCTCTACTGCTAGACCGATGGCCGGCGCAGGTGCCAGTCCGTCGCGTTCTGATAGGCCCAGCCGATGCGCAGCGCCGTTGCCTCCTCGAAGGGGCGGCAGGCGATCTGCAGCGACGTCGGCAGTCCCTTACTGTCGAAGCCGTTCGGCAGAGCCACGCCGCACAGGTCGAGGAAATTGCCAAAGCGCGTGAAATGGGCCGGCGCCGATTTCTGATCGACCTCGTCGACGGGGATCGCGGTCGTCATCGTCGTCGGCGTGAGGAGTGCGTCGATACCGTCGAGTGCCGCGATGAACTGGCGTTTCCGGTCCTCTTTTGCCTGCAGGGCTTCCAGGTACTCCTTCGCCGAAACGGTACGACCGGCGGCGATCCGCGGACGCACGTGCGGGTCGAGCTGGGTGCTCTCGTCGTCGATCAGCTTATGCAGGATGGCGTAGCTTTCCGCGGCCATGATGCGCAGATTGAGGGCCGCCACGTCTGCGAGCGCGAATGGCAGCGCGACATCGATGATCTCGGCGCCCAGACGCGCAAGCTCCTCAAGCGACGCATCGTACGCGGCCAGCACTTCGGCGGACGCGAACTGCCGTTCGGATTGCGGCATCCGGGCGAGCCGCAGGCCGTGCACGCCGCGCTTCAGGGTCGGCATGGGATCCGTGTAGGGCAGGCCGCGCGTACGAAAGTCCATCGGATCGTCGCCCTGCAGGACGGTATAGAGCAGGGCTGCATCCTCTACGGTCCGCGTCATCGGGCCTGGGGTGTCGAGCGTCGGGCTGAGCGGCAGCACGCCGTAGGTGCTGACACGCCCGATCGTAGTCTTGAGGCCGGTAATGCCGCACCAGGACGCGGGCAGCCGCACCGAGCCGCCGGTGTCTGTGCCGATAGCCCAGGGCGCGAGCCCTGCCGCAACGGATACGCCGGAGCCGGCGCTCGAGCCGCCGGGCGTGCGTGCGCGCTCCAGGTCCCATGGATTCCAAGGCGTGCCGAGATGGGTGTTCGTTCCCCACCCGCCCATTGCGAACTCGACCGTGTGCGTCTTGCCGAGGACGATCATGCCTTGCGCCATGAGACGCCTGGCGAGCGTGGCGGTGTAGGTCGAAACGCGGTTACGCCACACCGCGCAGCCGCCGGTGGTCACCTTGCCTTCGAACTCGACCAAATCCTTCAGTGCGATGGGGACCCCATGGAACGGCCCGACGGCGTGGCCGGCGCGGATGGCGCGATCCGCTGCTTCGGCGGCCAGCCGCGCCTCCGTCGTAAAGACCTCCGCGTAGGAGTGGAGCTTCGGGTCCTTTGCTGTGATCCGCTCCAGATAGGCGTCCACCACGTCGACGGGAGATAGGCGGCGCGCGCTGATGTCTGCGGCGAGCTGGCTGGCGGTAAGCTGGGTGAGGTCAGACTGTGCCATGATGAGGGCTCCTGTCGAACATCGAGGGGGGTATCAGCGGGCGCTGAACATGGTCCTCGGCAGCCACGTGGCGATCTCTGGGAAGATCGTCAGGAGGACGATGCTTGCGCAGAGTAGCAAGAAAAACGGCAGCACCGAGCGGGAGACGTAGAGGATGTTATGACCCGTCAGCCCCTGGACCACGAACAGGTTGAATCCGACGGGCGGCGTAAGCTGCGCAATCTCGACCACCAGCACGATGAAGATGCCGAACCAGAGCAGGTCGATATGCGCAGCCTGGACCATAGGCATGATGACGGCAGTGGTCAGAACGACCATGGAGATGCCATCGAGGAAGCATCCCAAGATGAGATAAAGAATGGCGAGCGCAAAGATCAGCTCGTAGGCGGACAAGTTGAAGGTGCCGATCCATGAGGCGAGCGCCCGCGGGACGCCGGCATAGCCCATTGCAACGGAGAGAAATGCCGCGGTCGCGATGATGAACCCGATCATGCAGGACGTGCGCGTCGCACCGTAGAGGCTGAGCCGGAATGTCTCCCAGTTGAGGCTGCCTGACAGCAGTGCAATCAACAGTGAGCCGACGACGCCCAGGGTCGCCGCCTCCGTTGCCGTCGCAACGCCCGTATAAATGGACCCGATCACAGCGATGATCAGAAGCACCGTGGGCAGCAGAAGCCGCAACCGGCCGATCATCTGCCCCAGGCTCAGACCTGCTTCGGCCTTCGGCATTCTCTCCCGGTTGAGCAGCGACCAGGCCATGATGTAGCCCATGAAAAGCGCGACGACCATCAGGCCGGGCAGGACGCCCCCGAGGAACAGGCGTGCAATCGAGACGTTCGCCGAGACCCCATAGACGATGAGAATGATCGATGGCGGGATGAGCAGGCCGAGCGT
>JAEVZQ010000529.1 GCA_023392135.1 Pseudomonadota bacterium
GATTTGGAGACGACCGGGCTCGACGCGCGCTCGGCACGGGCGGTTCTGGTGGGTTCGGTTCGCATCGACGAAGGCCGCATCGTCGAAACAATAAAGCTCGACCGGCTGGTGAACCCGGGGGTCCCGATCCCCCCCGAAACCACTGCAATTCACGGTATAACCGACGCGATGATTGCAGACGCGCCGTGCTTTGCCGAGCTGCTGCCCGAGATCGAGGCATTCGTCGGTGACGCGATCGTTATCGGCCACACGATCGGCTACGATCTCAGCGTCATGAAGCGCGAATATGAGCTGGCCAATCGCGCTTGGCGGCAGCCGCGCTCTCTCAATCTTCCCACGTTGGCGCGGCTTGCAGCGCCGACCCTCGCCCACCACAGCATCGACCACCTTTGCAATTGGCACAACGTGCCGAAGATCGGGCGGCACACGGCCCTTGGCGATGCCGAAACGACGGCCCGTCTGTTTTTGGCCCTCATTCCGCTATTGCGCGAACGCAATATCCGGACCCTGGCCGAAGCCGAATCAGCGAGCCGCCGACTGGCGGAAGCCGAGGCGCGCGCAACGGGGGGGCTCCTTCCTTCTCCGGGTGTCGCGATCAGCCCGCAGGAGCCCCGGCCGCTCGCCCGAATCGACAGCTTTCCCTACTCGCACCTCGTGCACGACGTGATGAGTGCGCCGCCCCTGTTTGCAGAGGCCTCTGCGAGCGTGCGGGAAGGCATTCAACTTCTTTTGGACAGGAGGGTCAGCTCGGTTTTCATCCGAAACAATGCCGGCGAGATCGGTATCGTGACCGAGCGCGACATGCTGCGCGCCATCAATCAGGATGGCGAGGCGGGACTGGAAACCACATTGGCGACGGTTATGAGCAAGCCGCTCCAGACCGTGCCGGAAGATGCTTTCGTGTACCGCGCCATCGGCCGGCTGGAAAGGATGGGCTTCCGGCACCTCGGCGTGCACGATGCGGGCGGAGAGATCATCGGTGCGCTGACGACGCGCAATCTGCTACGCCACCGCAGCGCAACGGTGATCATGCTGGGAGACGAGGTCGACAGTGCGACCTCGGTTGCGGCGCTCGGCGTCGCATGGGCCAAGCTGCCGGCGGTGGCGCACAGCCTCGTTGCCGACGAGGTTGATCCGCGGACCATATCAGCTGTCATCAGCTCGGAAATCAGGGCCATCACGCGCCGGGCGGCGGAACTCGCCGAGGCCAAGCTGGTGGCGGCAGGCAAGGGCCGGGCGCCGTGCGCCTTTACCGTTCTCGTCCTCGGCTCTGCAGGCCGCGGCGAGAGCCTGCTGGCAGCCGACCAGGATAATGCGATCGTCTACGAAACCGGTGCCGAGGGCGGGCCGGAGGACCGCTGGTTCGAGGCGCTCGGGAAGGAAATGTGCCAGATCTTGCACGAGGTGGGCATTCCGTTCTGCAAGGGTGGCGTGATGGCAAAGAACCGCGCCTGGCGGATGAGTCTTTCCGATTGGAAGGCGGTCATCGATAGCTGGGTGCATCGCCAGCGTCCGGAGGATCTGCTCAACGTCGACATCTTCTTCGACGGCGTGCCGGTGCATGGAGACGCTCCTCTCGGCGAAGAGATCTGGAACTATGCCTACGACCGTGGCCACCGCGTGCCGGACTTCCTCAAGCTTCTCACCGAGGTGGCGCGGCAGCGTCCGCCCGCATTCACGCTTTTCGGCAACATCCGCATCGATGAGAAAGGCCGCATCGACCTCAAGAAAGCCGGCCTGATGCCGATCTTCACCTGCGCACGCGTGCTCTCGATCCGGCACGATGTTCGCACGCGTTCGACACCGGAGCGGCTGGAGGGTGTCGCGGCGCGGGGCATCGGCTCTGCGCACGAGATCGAAGAAATCATCGACGCACACCGCACCATTCTCGGCGCCATGCTCGACCAGCAGATCGCCGATGCCGAGGAGGGGGCACCCCTCTCACCCCGCGTCAACCCCGATCGATTGGGTAAGCCGCGGAAACGGCAGCTTTCCAAGGCGCTCGGCAAGGTCGATGCGGTGATCGGCCTCGTCAGCGAGGGGCGGTTCTGACCTGCTTCGATCCGCTTGCTTCATGCCCAACCCGCGGACGGCTCAGAACGTCGACTCCTTTGCCTTCAGCAGCGCCACGACGACGGAGTTGACCGGTGTCGCGACCCCGACCTTGACCCCCTCACGCGGGATGGCACCGTTGATGTTGTCGACCTCGGCACGACGGCCGGCCATGTGATCGAGCAGCATCGAGGGGCGCGCGTTTGGAATCCTCTCACCGAATGCGCGCACGTATGCGACTGGGTCGGTGAAGTCGATCGCGATGCCTCTGGCGCGGGCCACGAGATAGGCCTCGTTCGCGCAGGCAGCGCATACGCTCCAGGCCTGCGGGTTGGCCTGCGCCTCCCCGATGCGGAGACCCGTCAAGGTGCACGGCCCCGAATAGGCGACGTTGCAGATCAGCTTCTCCCAGACCATCTTGTGGATGTCGTCGAAGGTGAGCACTTTGAAGCCGCCGGCCCGCCAGGCCTCGGCGACGGCCGCCAGCCGCGGCGTTTGCCCTCCATCCATCTCGCCGAGGCGCAAGAACTCCATGCCGTTATGATGGGCATGACCCGGTGTTTTGATGGAGGCGCCGAATCCGCCGACCACGCCCATCATGATCCGGTTCGAGCCGACGATTTCGGCGACCCTGTCGGCGCTGCCGAGACCGTTCTGGATCGTCAGGATCGGCGCGTCGTGCTTCGCGATCTGAATCGCCGCTTGCGCAGCAT
>JAEVZQ010000531.1 GCA_023392135.1 Pseudomonadota bacterium
GCGATGATCGTCGCGGACGCCCAGTGGGCCGAGAATGAGGCCCAGCGCCATGCCGCAGATCGGGCATGAGCCTGGGTCCTCCACCACCTGAAGGTTTTTGCGCCCGATCGCGGCCATAGCCGCGCCCCGAGGCCGCAGAAGACGCACCGATAGGCCCGTACGGCGCGATGCCGGCTTCGGAGCAATCTGTTTGAGCATCGTATCAGGCGGGTGTACCAGACTCGGGTCGGGCGCTATAGAACAGCGCTCAGCCGACAAGAACGGTCTTCCCAAGGACCGCCGTTGGAGAACCCGATGAGACGACTCCCCAAGCACTACGCGCCATTCATTTATGGCGTGATCCAAGCCGCGATCACGTCGGCAGTGGCCACCGTAGTTGCAACATATGGCATCGCGAGCCTCGAGCTGCAGTTCGTGGTCTACTGGCTCGAGTGCTGGGGCATATCGGTGCTGACCATGCTGCCTGTCGTAATCCTCGTCTCGCCGCTCATCCAGCGCGCCGTATTCTCACTGACGGAGGCAAAGACGCCGAGCGAAAGCGTCTGACTGAGAAAGCTGCCGCGACCTCGCCGCCTTGCGACAGAGCTGAGCCGGCCGAGCAGGAAGCCCGACCGGCTCACCGTCCCTATACAGGCGGGTACTTCGCTCAGAGCGTCTGCCCGCCGTCGGCGACCAGAACCGTTGCGGTCGTGAATGCCGATTCGTCGCTGGCGAGATAAACGACAGCTGCCGCCATCTCCGCGACAGTGCCGAGCCTCCCCATGGGCTGGCGCCCCAGGAAGAGGCGGCGCATCTCCTCGGGGTCGTCCGCAGACTGGATGCGCGCCTCCAGAGAGGGCGAATGTGTGGTACCGGGACATAGGGCATTGCAGCGCACGCCCGTCTTGATCACGTCGCGCGCGACGGCTTTGGTGAGCCCGATGACCGCCGCCTTGCTGGCCCCGTAGGCTGCGCGGTTCGCCACACCCGTGATGCTCGATGCCACCGAGGCGACATTTATGATCGAGCCGCGCCCCCGTGCAATCATACCGGGTAGCACCGCGCGGATCGTGTGGAACATCGAGGTGACATTCTGGTCGAGGCTTCTGGCCCAATCCTCCTCCGTGCAGTCGAGAATTGTTCCATTATGCACCCAGCCGGCACAGTTGAGGAGCACGTCGATCTCCCCAGCTCCCGCGATGGCACGCTGAACGGTAGATCCGCTGGTGACATCGAGCTCGACGGGGGAGATGCGCGGCTCGATCCCCGGCAGATCCTCCATTTTCGAAAGCGTGCGGCTCGCGGCCACCACGCTCGCGCCTTCACGCGCGAAGGCAAGTGCTGCAGCCCGGCCGATGCCCTGCCCCGCACCCGTAACGAACGCCCGCTTGCCTACGAGACGACCCATCATCGCTGAATGACCTCTCTATCGTTGTCTTCTCGCACTGGACGTACAAGGCCGTTGCAGGAAAGTCGACCTCTCGATGGGGGCGCGCATTCTCCCGGGCAAGCCCGCACCCCTGCCGCGAACCCGAGGCAAGTCATGCTGCTTCCACAGCCAAGTGAAGCCGAAGTGGAAAGCGATCCGAGAGCCGGATTGCGCCCGCAGAGCTCGCGTGAGGAAATGCGCGCTAAGGCACCTATCAGCGTGTTCTTTTCGCCAACCAGAGCCCCGCGTGCACAGATGGTGACAACGCCGTTTTGCTATCGCTCGATCAGAGACATCAGCATCAAACCGATCATGTAATCACCAAATCAAATAACCATGAATTACAGTATTTGAAGTTTAACACCGAGCACGATTAATTTACTCGCCATTTTGGCAAGCAAGATAAAGATCCAAAAATCCAAGTAAATCCCCAATATCACTCAAAAACCAAATGATTGCTTGACGTGAACGGATGGGATCGTTAAACGAGGCCATCATCAATCAGGAAAGTCGGTGAAAGGCTTCCAGATTTTCTAAAATCATCTGGCGGCTATCAAGTCGCTTACACACAGCGGAGGGCTACCGTGACAAACAACGGAGCAGCCACGCGGTTCTGTAACGACGACGTAGGACCGACGGCATTTCAACGAGTCGCAATCGTTGGCGGTGGCGCCTGGGGCACGGCCCTGGCCCTGACCGCCCATCGCGCGCGGCGCAGGGTGACACTCTGGGCGCGCGAGAAACCGGTTGTCGATGCGGTCGCAAGCGCGCGGCGCAATCCCTTCCTGCCGTCAGTCGAGCTCCCCGAGGATATCGTCGTAACGGATGACCTGAAGGCGGTGCTGGCGCGCAGCCAGCTGGTCGTGCTCGTCGTTCCGTCGCAGCACCTGCGAACTATCGCACGCCGAACTGAGACTATTCTTCCTGGCGGTGTGCCCGTGGTCATTTGCAGCAAGGGCGTCGAAGCCGAGACCGGGCTTTTGATGAGCCAGGTCGTCGCGGAAGAAATGCTTGGCCGACCGCAGGCTGTCCTGTCCGGTCCGACATTCGCGATCGAGGTCGCACAAAATCAGCCGACGGCGGCCACTGTCGCAGCTCCGCTCGATGACGATAGCTTCGACCCGGGCCACCTCGCCGCACGCATTGCGGTCACCTTCGCCACGCCAACATTCCGGCCGTACTTGTCTGACGACGTTACAGGCGTCGAGATCGGTGGAGCGGCCAAGAACGTGCTCGCGATTGCCTGCGGGATTGCCGCGGGCCGCGGACTGGGCTCCAACACGCGGGCGGCACTGATCACCCGGGGTCTTGCTGAAATCATGCGGCTCGGCCGCGCCCTGGGCGCGAGGGCGGACACGCTGAGCGGGCTCGCAGGCGCGGGCGACCTGATGCTCACGTGCTCGAGCGAGCAGTCGCGCAATTTCTCCTTCGGCAAAGCAATAGGCGAAGGCAACCGCCCATCGGCCTCCGCGGATGGTCCGGTTGTCGAAGGTGCCGTGAACGCGCGTTCCGTCGTTCGGCTCGCGGCAGATCTGGGTGTCGCAATGCCGATCTGCACCGCCGTCGAAGCGATCCTGCGCGGTGACTGCGTGGATGCAGCCATTCAAAAGCTTATGACGTCGGATCTGCGCGCCGAAGCGCACGCGCATGAGGACGGCGATCGCATCCGGCACCCTGCCTGCTGGCGCAATGCCACGGAGCGCAACCGGGAGGGGGTGGTGTCCGTATGAATGGTCCGACTCTCGTGCTCGCTACGGACCTCGACGGCACATTCCTCGGCGGCACTGAAGCCCACCGGCGCGCGCTCTACTCCTACCTCAGCGGTCGCGACGACGTAGTCCTGATCTTCGTCACCGGGCGAGACATCGATTTCATTGCCGAGTTGATCCGCTCGCCCGGGATGCCGCGGCCGCACTACATCGTCGGAGATATCGGCACGTCGATCTATGACGGCGAGAAATTGGAGCCGATAGCCGAGCTGGAGGCGCCGATTGCGGCCAAGTGGAACAGCGCCAATGCGCGCGTTGTGGAGATGCTGAGGGGCGAACCCGGCCTCAGGCTTCAGAGCACGCCGTTCCGCCATCGGGTCAGCTACGATTACGATCCGACGGAGTTATCGCACCAAAGCGTGAGCAAGATCGAAGCCGCCGGTTTCGACTGTCTTTTGTCCGCAGATCGCTATCTCGACGTATTGCCGAAGGGCATTTCAAAGGGGCCGACACTGGTCAGTTTAGTCGAGGCGCTTGAGCTGGACCCTGAGAGTGTACTGGTCGCCGGCGACACCATGAATGACCTGTCGCTGTTCGAGACCGGTTTCAAAGGCGTTGCGGTTGGCAATTCGGAGCCCCGCCTCGCCGCAGCCGTGGGCCGCATGAGCAACGTCTACCGCAGCCCACTCCCCGGCACGGCCGGAATTGCCGATGCCATCCATCACTTCAGGTTCGAGGGGGACCGAAGCATTGAAATCGAAGAAATCATCTCTGGTCATTGTTTATCATCGACAGCCGAATGAGGAGGTCGTCGTCGACGGTCGTATCGTCTATCGGAGCCACAAGAGCCCCAATGGCATCGTCCCAACGCTGAAGAGCTTCTTTCACCGGTTGCCGCCCGAGGCGGGCGCCTGGGTCGCCTGGAAAACCTACGACCCCGAAAAAGGTGTCGATTTCGACAGGGTCATCCATGTCGAAGACCCGAACGGCGGCTATTTCGTCTCGCGGCTTCCGTTGACGTCAGAGCAGGTGGAGAGCTTCTATCACGTCACCTCGAAAGAGGCGTTGTGGCCGATCCTGCATTCCTTCCCACGTCTTTTCCAATACGAGAACGTCGATTGGGAGACCTTCCGGGAAGTGAACCGTCTTTTTGCTCGAGCTGCCGCCGAGCAGGTCGAGGATGACGGTCTGGTCTGGGTGCATGACTACAATCTGTGGCTCGTTCCAGCCTATCTGCGCCAATTGAAGCCCGATGTGCGCATCGCCTTTTTCCATCACACGCCATTCCCCGGGCCCGATGTTTTCAACGTTCTGCCCTGGCGTCGTGAGATCATCGACAGCCTGCTCGGCTGCGACCTGGTCGGCTTCCATATCCCGCGCTATGCAAAAAACTTTGCGGATGTGGCTCGCAGCCTGAACCGGGCTGTGATCGAGGAAGTCGCGCCGGTCGAAAGAGGGCTTTGTCCTTCTGGCACGGCGCTCTCCGAGCCCGAGGTTCCGATCAGCATCCGTAGCGCGGAGCGCACCGTTCGCCTCGGTGTCACGCCGGTCGGCACCAATCCCGATCTCGTCGAAAGCTATGTGAAATCAGAGGAGAGCCGGACGCTGCAAAAGCAGCTTCTGGAAGAGCTCGGCGGGCGCACGCTCCTGATGACCGTCGGCCGGACTGATTACACCAAAGGCATGATCGAGTGCCTTTATGCGTTCGAGCGCCTGCTCGAACGGCGTCCTGAGCTGATCGGCGAAGTGAAAATGCTGGTCACCTCCGTCCGCGCCGCCTCGACCATGAAGGTCTACGAGGAGACGCAGAAGGAGATCGAAGGGCTCGTCGGCCGTATCAACGGGCGTTTTTCCAAGCTCGACTGGACGCCGGTCGTGCTGTTCTCGAACGCCATTCCGTTCGAGCGATTGGTCGCCCATTTCCGCGTCGCGGACGTGTGCGTAACAACGCCGCTGCGCGACGGACTGAAC
>JAEVZQ010000044.1 GCA_023392135.1 Pseudomonadota bacterium
CGCCCAGCGGCCGGTTGCATCGAGACGGTCGAGCCAGGAACCGATCACATCGCCAAGCTCCTGCGCGTCGATCAGGCCAAGGCGGCTGATCACCTCGGACAGGCGAGGCGGGTCACCTTGTGCCTCGGTGTCGGGCCACAGCAGGGCAACCGTTTCCGCCGTGTCGCCAACGTAGTCGCGGGACAGCCGAAACAGCTCGGTATCGAGCCGCTTGTCCATCAGTTCCATGATGGTCCGGCGCACCGGGAATGAGAACGGGAGCCCGTCGGTCAGCGCCGCCAGCGCCCAGCCCCGGTCGGGATCGGGCGTCCTGCGGAAATAGTCCTGCATCAGCTGAAGTTTGGTATTGCGGCCCGGGCTATAGACCAGCCGGTCCAGCAGCGCGGCGAAGGCCTTCATCGGCGGCCTCGCTTTGCCGGAGGCAGGGCCGTGCAGAAGGCCTCCCCTCTACCGGGAGCGGAGTCGATCCGATCACTCAATCCTCTGCCTCCTCGTCCTCCCGGCCGAGCAGGGCCAGAGCGCGGGCGCGCTTGCCCATCCGTCCGAGCTGGTAGACGAGCGCCTCCTCGCGGCCATGGGTGACCCACACCTCCTCCGCACCCGTCTCGGCGATGGTCTCGATGAGCTGCGGCCAGTCGGCGTGGTCGGAGATGACGAGCGGCAGCTCGACGCCACGCTGGCGCGCGCGGCCACGCACCCGCATCCACCCCGACGCAAACGCCGTCACCGGGTCAGCGAGCCGGCGCGACCAGCGATCTTTGAGGGCAGATGGCGGGCAGAGCACGATCTCGCCGGCGAGACCGCGTTCCGCCTCGCTGACCAGCGCCAGCTCACCGAAGCTCTGCCCGCAGGCGACGTAGAGATCGGTCATGCTTTTCAGCGCACCGTGCAGGTAGATCGGCCGTTCGTAGCCGGCACGGCGCAGCAGCGCGAGCAGCCGCTGGCATTTACCGAGGCCGTAGCAGCCGATGAGATGCGTGCGTGCGGGAAACGCCTGCTGCGAAGCTAGAAGCCGCCCGATTTCGCGTACATCGGGCTCGTGTCGGAAAACCGGCAGCCCGAATGTCGCTTCCGTGACAAAGAGATCGCAGGGCACCAGCTCGAAAGGCGCGCAGGTGGGGTCGGGTGTGCGCTTGTAGTCGCCTGAGACGACGGCGCGCTGCCCTCGATAGGTCAGCTCGACCTGCGCGCTGCCGAGGATATGGCCGGCGGGATGGAGCTTGATCGTGACATCCCCGTGCTTCAGCGGGTCGTTCAAGCGCTGAGGCTGGAAGCGCCCAGCCGAGTCCTCGCCCAGGCGTGCCTGCATCACCTTGACCGTTTCGGGTGTCGCCAGCACGGCGCCATGGCCGGGTCGTGCATGATCCGAGTGGCCGTGTGTAATTACGGCCCGGTCAACCGCGCGACTCGGATCAATGTGGAAATCGCCGGGCGCGCAGTAGAGACCCGCCTCGGTGAGTTGCAACCAGTCTTCAAATGCGATCAACGCGTGTAGTGCTCCAGATATCCCCCTTGGTTAGTCCCATTCCGGTTGAATGTAAGTGGATTCTACAATCAAGTATTGCATCGACCATAAGTTGAACTTGCCTTGAGCTGCGCCAGGTAGCCCGAATTCCTCCGTGTCACCTCTCATTTTCGATTGAGGCCAAGGTAAATGTTCGGTTAACATCGTTCAGTAACGAAGTTGGCGCCGCTTGGGCGCGCGTAGCGGTCGAGTTATTGATGTGGGGCATCTGAGCGGGAGTTCGAAGATCGCGTGGCAGGGTGGTGCGATCGGGCTGGGAGTGGCCTTCGTCCTTCTTGCCTCGCCAGCGGCGGCCGAGGAGCCAGGGCCGACACAGGAAATCTGGGGCGGGGCCGACGTCACCGCAAACAGCTGGTCCGTCCATTCGGGACTGACGATAGCGCTCTTCAGCTCACTCTATGATAACGGCTTTCGGCTCCGCGCCGTTGGCGGGTACGGCTTCTACGCCTACCCCAAGCACGACGTCACAATTCGCGGCTACGTCGGCTTCGGCGATGTTCTCCTGGGGTATCAGCATCAGTTCGGGTCGCTCACACTCAAAGGTTTCATGGGCGTTTCTACAGAGTCCCATACCCTCGCGCCCCTGGACCCTGACAGCTCGGTTGTCGGCGCGGACCTTGGGGCAAAGGCCGCGCTCGAGGCATGGTGGGAAATCGGGCCAAGGACCTGGACTTCATTCGACGTGACCTGGTCGACTGTCCACGGTGGAACGTATGCGGCGCGTGCTCGCGTGGGCTACAGGCTGAAACCGCAGCTTTCATCAGGTGTAGAAGTGGCAGCTGATGGTGATGCCGAATACGACGGCGGGCGCGGCGGCGCTTTTCTCCGCTACACCTGGGCCGCCGGCGAGATCTCGGCCAGCATGGGCGCATCCGCCGACAGGTCGGGCGAAACCGGCGGCTATGGGGCGATGAACGCTCTGTTCCGCTACTGATTACGCGCGCCTCGCCACGCTACAGCAATATTGTCTGGCATACTGCGAATCGCTGCTGTGCCGGCTTGTGTCCGGCAAATCATGGTACTATCGCGCGTCCGTCGAAGAACCCGCAAACAACCAAAGCGGAGGCCACCGTGAAAAGCATCCTCGTTCCCATCGAGAAGCATGATCTCGTCACCTCGATGCTGGACTGCG
>JAEVZQ010000045.1 GCA_023392135.1 Pseudomonadota bacterium
CTACTGGTCCAGTACGTCCCGCCCGTCGATGAAGGCGCTACTTCAGACGACGAGAACGAGGAGGTTCTGCTGGGCGAGGACGACGAGCGCTGGATGAGCGCGCGGATTCTTGCCGAGACTGTCGAGGACCACGAGCTGCTCGACCCAACTCTCACACCGGAGCGCCTGCTCTACCGGCTGTTCGCCGACGAAGGCGTGCGGGCGTTTCCGGCTGTGGGCCTCGAGGAGCGATGCCGCTGCTCGCGCGATCGGGTCAGCAGGCTGCTCGGCAGCTTCGGCTCGGAAGAGCTGCAGGACATGCGCGAGGCCGACGGCGCGATCACCGTTACATGCGAGTTCTGCAACAGCAAATACCGCTTCGAGACCGAGGAGGTCGGCTGAAGCCACGCAGGGAGCTCGGCGCCCTCAGTTCAGGTTGCGTTTGGCGAAGGGGCTGTCGAGCGAGAAGGCGGGGATCGCGACATCGAACGTGCTGCCCTGCGCATCTATCATCTGGTAGCTGCCGACCATGACGCCTTGTGGCGTACGCAGTGGACACCCCGATGTGTACGAGAAGGATTCACCGGGTGGAATGATGGGCGTCTGCCCGACGACGCCCGGCCCGCGCACTTCCTCAATATGGCCAGCGGCGTCCGTGATGCGCCAAATACGCGAGCGGAGTTGCACAGGCGCATCGCCGGTATTCTCGATCACGATCGTGTAGAGCCAGAAGAAGTAGTTTTCCTCCGGAGTCGACTGCTCCTCGGTGTAGGCCGGGGTGACACGGACGCGGATGTCGCGGGTGACGGCTTCATACATGCGAAGGCACTCTCACGATCGGGCAGTTTGAGCAGTACAGCAATACTAGAACCCGGACCATCCCGGTCAATATGATGAAGCGGGCGACCGGAATTGCGGGTAGATGAGACCCGGGTGGCGCTCGTGAGCTGAGCATCACGAAAATCGAATTGAGGGACTTGATGGCACCTCCTCTGGTGGCGCTACGCGACATTCATCTGACCTACGGCGGCACACCCCTGCTGACCGGCGCCGAGCTGTCCGTCGAGCCGGGCGAGCGCGTCTGCCTCGTGGGGCGCAACGGGTCCGGCAAATCTACATTGCTGCGCATTGCTGCGGGGCTGACCGAGCCGGATCGCGGCGAGCGGTTCGCCCAGCCGGGCGCGCTGGTGCGCTACCTGCCGCAGGAGGTGGATTTCTCAGGCCACGAGACGGCACTGGACTTCGTCGAAGCCGGCCTCACACCGACGCAGGACCCCTATCAAGCGCGCTATCTCCTGGACATGCTCGGGCTGACCGGCGCCGAGCCCGTCGCCACCCTTTCCGGCGGGGAGGCGCGGCGGGTTGCCTTGGCCCACGTTCTGGCCCCCGAGCCTGACGTGCTGCTGCTCGATGAGCCTACCAACCACCTCGACCTGCCGGCGATCGAGTGGCTGGAAGCTGAGCTCCTTCGATCCCGCTCAGCGCTGGTCATCATCAGCCACGACCGTCGTTTTCTCGAGGCTTTGTCGCGAACAACGGTGTGGCTCGACCGTGGCACGACACGCCGCCTCGAGCAGGGCTTCGGCGGCTTCGAGGCCTGGCGCGACGAGGTTCTCGAGCAGGAGGATATCGATCGCCATAAGCTCGACCGGAAGATCGCACGCGAGGAAAGCTGGATGCACGGCGGCGTCACTGCGCGCCGGAAACGGAACGTCCGCCGTGTCGCGGAGCTGGCCCGCATGCGCCAGGAACGGCGGGAAGCCCGCCGTGTGCAGGGAGATGTCCGGTTCAGTGTCGGCCAGAGCAACCCGTCCGGCCGGCTTGTGATCGAGGCGATCGGCATCGCGAAGAGCTTCGAGGGCAAGCCTGTCGTGCGCGACTTCTCGGCCCGCATCGCACGCGGCGATCGCGTCGGCATCGTCGGTCCGAACGGTGCTGGGAAAACCACGCTGCTGAAGATGCTGACCGGCCGGCTCGCGCCCGATGCCGGCGAGATACGCCTCGGCTCCGCGGTCGAAATGGTGACCCTCGACCAGCGCCGCGATGAGCTGGCGCCGACGATGACGGTCACGGAAGCCCTGACCGGCGGCCGCGGCGACAAGGTCACCGTCAATGGCCAGCCGCGGCATGTCTCGAGCTACATGAAAGACTTCCTTTTCCAGCCGGAGCAGGCACTGAGCCCTCTTTCGGTGCTTTCAGGAGGCGAGCGGGCCCGGCTGATGCTGGCGCGCGCACTGGCCAAGTCCTCGAACCTCCTCGTCCTCGACGAGCCAACCAACGACCTCGATCTGGAAACGCTGGATCTGCTGCAAGAGCTGCTGGCCGACTACACCGGAACCGTACTGCTCGTCAGCCATGACCGCGATTTCCTCGATCGCGTCGTCACATCGGTTGTCGCTGCGGAAGGCGATGGGCGCTGGGTGGAGTATGCCGGCGGCTATTCCGACATGCTGGCGCAACGTGCCGGCACCGACCTACCGGCATCTGGAAGCGCCGCCTCGACTACAACTGAGCAAAAGCCAAAAATCGCAGCGAACACCGGCCCAGCCGCCGCGCCGCAGAAGAAGCGCAAGCTCTCGTTCCACGAGAAGCACGCCCTGGAAACGCTGCCGGGCACCATCGACGCCCTGCAGCGCGAGATCGCAAAATTGCAGGCGACCCTGTCGGACCCCGGGCTCTACAGTCGCGATCCGCAGGCATTCGAAACCGCCACGGCGCAACTGACCAAGGCCGAGGGCGAACTCTCCCAAGCCGAGGAGCGCTGGCTCGAGCTGGAGCTGCTGAGGGAGGAGCTGGAAGGCGCCGCAAGCTGAGATTGCGGGCCTTCAGGCCGAGTTCATCTGGCCCACTCGTCCTTCACCTCCATGCACTTTTTCGAGATGAAGTCGTTGATGTCCTCCACAACCATGCTGTCGAGGACGTTGAACGTGTTGTCGGTGGCGGTTGCCGTCCACATCGCACCTTTGACGAGGGTCGGAGCTTCGATCTTCCCCCAGTTGAGCACGGCCTTGGTCGCCTTTCCGCCTTCGAAGGTCACCTTCGGAGTGAAATCGAACTTCAGCTCGGCGTCGCTCTCTTCGCGCGCAATCTTGCATACGACTTGGTGCTTCTGGAGCACTGCTTCGTGCTTCGGCTCGGTCATCGCCTTGATGAGCATGTCGCGCTCGAGCTTGATGTCTGCCATGCACTGCACCCGGCCCCAGGGCCACGATACCTTCGCCTTGGAGACGATCTTCTGAAGGCGCTCCTTGCGCCAGGTCTTGACGACATGGCATCCGATGTCGCCGCCCTTCGCGTCGCGGTTGTGGAATGCGTCGCAGATCGCTACCTTGCAGGCCTTGCGGCTCTCGCGCTCTGCCTTCTCCTCGGGTGTCAGCTCGATCTCCTCCTGTGCAGCAGGCACCTGCTGGTCCTGCGCGGTGGCTGGCGCTGCAATCAGCGCGAGCACGCCCACGGCAAGGATCTGACGAAGCGCGAGACGAACCGGCATGGACACCCCCGTGTCGTGGTTAGGAAGCAAGCTAGATGGTGATTCACTATCGCAGGAATATGACGACAGACCCCGGATTATCACATCGACTTTAGCTGGCCTTGCGACCCGCCAGACATCGTATCCTTGCTTGAACTCGCTTCCCGGGGCACCATATCTCAGCTTTGCGTGCACCAACGGCGCCCGGATCTGTCGGGGCCGGCAGCGCGGGGGCCCTCCGGGGACCCGCGGCACATGTCAACAAGGTCGCTTGGAAAGGGC
>JAEVZQ010000071.1 GCA_023392135.1 Pseudomonadota bacterium
CCGCGGCGATGAGCAGGTTGATCGCCTCGGTGAGCTGATCCTTGTCGACGGCGCTGGCGTCCGAGATATCGAAGTCGAGCCGGCTTTCTTCCGCACCGATCTGACCGCCGGTCACCGGGAACTTCACCAGCGCGCACAGCAGGTGCAGCGCCGTGTGCATGCGCATATGCTTGTGGCGCGCCTCCCAATCGAGCACGAGCCGGATGCTGCTTCCGGCCTGCGGTATCGTCGCGCCTTCCGCCGGCACGTGGACGATGGTCGTCCGGTCTTCGTCATAGACCGTCGTGGCAATGGGGCAGAGACCCGAGTCCACGACCTCGAGCCCGCCCCGGTCACCAGGTTGGCCGCCGGCGGTCGGATAGAAAATGGTCCGGTCGAGAATGATGCCGCCGCGATCATTGATAGCGAGCACGGTGGCGGTGCAGTCGCGCAGGTAGGCGTCTGCGCGGTAGAGCGGTTCGGTGGTGGGCATGGGCTATATGCTTTGATTCAGGCTTGCTCGGGATCGACGAAAACGGACGGAATGTCCTGCCGCTGGTTCTCCAGCCACGATGGAACGGGCAGACCTTTGCTGCGCAGGAAGGGTGGATCGAAGAGCTTCGACTGGTAACGGGTGCCGTAATCCGCCAGGATCGTCACGATGGTGTGCCCCGGACCCATTTGGCGGGCAAGGCGGATCGCGCCTGCAACATTCACCCCCGAGGAGGGGCCGACGCACAGGCCTTCCTCCTGGAGGAGCTGGAAGACGATGCTGACCGCCTCCGCGTCCTCGATAAGCCAGGCGTGATCGACCTCGATGCCTTCCAAATTCCTGGTGATCCGGCCCTGCCCGATGCCCTCGGTGATCGAGCTGCCCTCGGCCTTCAGCTCGCCTGTCGTGTAATAGCTGAAGAGTGACGCCCCTGGCGGGTCGGCGAGGCCAATCTGAATGTCCTTGCGCTTGGCTTTCAATCCCATCGAGACGCCGCCCAGTGTCCCGCCGGACCCCACGGCGCAGGCAAAGCCGTCGACCCTGCCCCCGGTCTGATTCCAGATTTCGTCGGCCGTCGTGTCGATATGCGCCTGGCGGTTGGCAACGTTGTCGAACTGGTTTGCCCAGATGGCGCCGTCGGGCTCCGTTTTGGCGAGCGCTTCGGCGAGGCGCGCCGAATACTTCACGTAGTTGTTCGGGTTCTTGTAGGGGACCGCGGGCACCGCGATGAGCGTAGCGCCGAGCAGCCGGAGGGCGTCCTTCTTCTCCTGCGACTGGGTCTCCGGGATCACGATGACCGAGCGGAAGCCCATTGCGGCGCCGATCAGCGTCAGGCCGATCCCGGTGTTTCCCGCCGTGCCCTCCACGATCGTACCGCCCGGCCGCAAGGCCCCGCGCGCGACCGCGTCACGAATGATGTAGAGCGCAGCGCGGTCTTTCACGGACTGGCCGGGGTTCATGAACTCTGCCTTGCCGAGGATCGTGCAGCCCGTTTCCTCGGATGCGCGTCTCAACCTGATCAGGGGCGTGTGGCCAATGGCGTCGGCAACGCTCGAGGCGACTGTCAAGGGGACACCTCCGGGGTTTGCTGCTCAGCGGAGCTGTACTGAGGAAGCCAGAGCCTAACCGCCGCTCCCACTGCCCGCAAGCACTGCTGGCTCCTCGGCCGTTAACTACTTCGTAAGCATTCGGAGCCCAGTAGATATCTCTGGCAGACGCCGGCAGGCTTATTGCAGAGTGCGCAATATCCTAGAACAGAATATCCGAAAACGGATAAACTTGCTCCGAGGAAGCACACCAAGATGATACGCTTGCCACTGCTGGTAGCCGGAGTGCTCTGCGCTTACCAGTTCTGGCCATATATTCAGTCCGACGAGCGGCTGATGTGGGCCGCTCTCCTTCCTGCTGTCTACTTTGTCGGCATGTGGGCGCTCGATTCCTGAGCGCCTCGCATTCAGCTACTTGAACGCCACCGTGAGCAGCGACTCGTTGGCGCGCGCCTTGGGCCAGACGCTCGGTTTCTCCGGCGCACTGAGGCGGTCCGCCACGAAGGTGCCGAGCCTCTTGCGGTCGAGCATGACCAGGCCCGCGTCGTTCCGCACGTCGACCTTGCCCTTGAGCACGAGGACCGCGAGCTTGTCGCCGATGGGGCCGCTCCACAAGTCGACCCCGCGCGCGCTGATGGTGGCCGCCGCGGTGCGCACCTCCACGCGCTTGCTCGGCGCTTCCTTCGGCTTGGCCGCAACGAGCCGGATGGCTCCGCGCACGAGATCGAGGATCAGGGCGCCGCTGCGGCGGCCTTCCTCGCGCATGAAGTCGGCAACGACGAGCAGCGCGTTCTCGCCGACCGCCAGCCGGCTACCATCGTTGAATGAGAGGATCACGCGGGAGCCTGGACCCGTCGAGAGTTGATCGCGACGGGTGATGGTGTGCCCGGCCGTTATGTCGTTGATCAGGACGCCGTTGCGTTCGATCTGGACCTGGCCCCGCGCTCGCTCGATGGTGCCGACCCGATCGCGGGTATCGGCCGGCCGGTCGGTGGCGGCGAGGGAGGCTGCGGAGAGGAGGGTGACAACGCAAGCGCCAACTGTAGCAAAGCGGCGAGTTCCGGAAAGTGTGAGCATTAAGGTGCGTCCCCCTGTGCTGAGTTGCGTCATGTGTCCTCGCGGACACCCCTCCCGAATCGCACGCGCCAACTTCTCCATTGATCTTATGGGACTTGGCCAGATATATGTCCGCGGGCCTTTAAATGCATACGAGGTGGCAGGGAACGCCGTGCCGGCGTGCGCCTTCGCGGCCTCGCGAGGCATTATGGGGTTTGCTGCGCGTGGGAGGCGGCACGGCTGCCTGCCGGGCGCAATGCGCTGCGGGCGTGGTGAAACTGGTAGACACGCCAGATTTAGGTTCTGGTGGCCTCGGCCGTGGGGGTTCAAGTCCCTCCGCCCGCACCACGCGGCGAGACGGAGAGTTTGTGGCGGGCGCTGGCCGGATGTCGGTGCGGGCGCGCCGCGAGGTGTGCGAGACAGGTTATTCCAGGCGGGTTGTCAGGTTCATGCAGGTAACGGAAACGCATTCGGACGGCTTGAAGCGCCAGCTCAAGGTCGTGGTCGACGCCGGTGAGATCGGCGCCAAGTTCGACGCCAGGCTGGACGAGATCAAGGACCGGGTTCAGCTCAAGGGCTTCCGCAAGGGGAAGGTCCCCGTTCAGCACCTGAAGAAGGTGTTCGGTCGTTCCGTCATGGGCGAGGTCCTGCAGCAGACGATCGAGGAGAAGAGCCGCGAGGCGCTTGACGAGCGCAAGGAGCGTCCGGCGATCCAGCCGCAGATCGACCTGCCCGAGGATCAGCAGGAGATCGAGAAGGTGATGTCCGGGCAGGCCGACCTGTCGTTCGGCATGTCCTTCGAGGTTCTGCCCGAAATCAACGTGATCGACTTTTCCGAGCTGCAGCTCGAGAAGCTCACTGCCGATGTCGATGACAGCGCGATCGAGCAGGCCATCAGTCAGCTGGTCGACCGCAGCACGAGCTACGAGGTCACCGAGGGCCGTGTCGCTGAGGACGGCGACAGGCTGACCATCGACTTCGTCGGCAAGATCGGTGACGAGCCGTTCGAGGGCGGCGCAGGCGAGGGCGTGAACATCGTGCTCGGCCAGGGCGGCTTCATCCCCGGTTTCGAGGACGGCCTCAAGGGTGCCAAGGCCGGTGATGACCGCACGGTCACGGCCACGTTCCCGGAAGGCTATCCGGAGAAGTCGCTGGCGGGCAAGGAGGCGACCTTCGACGTCAAGGTGAAGGAAGTCGCCGTTCCGAAGAAGCCTGAGGTCGACGACGAGTTCGCCAAGAATCTCGGCGCCGAGAGCCTTGAGAAGCTGCGCGAGCTCGTGACCGAGCAGATCCGGCGCGAGTACGACCAGGCTTCCCGCGCCAAACTGAAGCGGGCGCTGCTGGACGAGCTGGAGAAACGGCACGATTTCGCGCTGCCGCCGACGCTGGTCGACCGGGAGTTCGAGGGAATTTGGCGCCAAGTGACGCAGGGCCTCGAGCAGGCCGGCCGGACCTTCGAGGACGAGGGCAAGACCGAGGAGCAGGCCAAGGAAGAGTACCGCAAGATCGCCGAGCGCAGGGTCCGCCTCGGGCTGGTGCTCGGCGAGGTCGGCGAGAAGAGCGAGATTCAGGTCTCCCAGGACGAGATGCGCCGGGCACTCGTGGAGCAGGCCCGTCAGTATCCGGGCCAGGAGCGGCTCGTCTACGAGTTCTATGAGAAGAACCCCGGCGCCATCGCCGAGCTGCGCGCGCCCATTTTCGAGGAGAAGGTC
Source organism: Pseudomonadota bacterium (assembly GCA_023392135.1). Taxonomy (GTDB): domain Bacteria; phylum Pseudomonadota; class Alphaproteobacteria; order Rhizobiales; family Hyphomicrobiaceae; genus ZC4RG25. The sequence continues at coordinate 4,287 of JAEVZQ010000071.1, forward strand.
GTTGATCACATCCTGGGGCAGGCCAAGCTCGAGGAGAAGAAGGTCGACCGGGAAGAGCTGTTCAAGCCTGAGCCGGACGAGGAGTGATGCGGCACTAATGCGTGGGCGGGGACTGTTGCTTTCGTGGGCGCAGCCGTCTACCTGAAGTTGAGAACGACCCAAGTGATGGCCGTTCGATGGGTGGGGGGCGACAACTCCCGCACGCCGCACTAGATATTGCTCATTGTTTCTTTTCCGGACAGAACATCGGCGGGCGCCTCACGAGCGGGGCCCGCAAACAGGAGGCACGACCCCATGCGCGACCCCGTCAGCACATTGACCAACACATTCTGGCCAATGGTGGTCGAGCAGACGACCCGCGGCGAGCGCGGCTATGACCTGCCCTCACGACTGCTGAAAGAGCGGATCATCTTCGTGACCGGCCCAATCGAGGACCAGTCCGCGGCTTCGATCTGCATGCAGCTCCTCTTTCTCGAGGCGGAGAACCCGAAGAAAGAGATTTCCATGTACATCAACTCGCCGGGTGGCGTGGTGACCTCGGGCATGGCCATCTATGACACGATGCAGTTCATCCGCCCGCCGGTGGCGACGCTGTGCATCGGTCAGGCGGCCTCGATGGGCTCGCTGCTGCTCTGCGCCGGCGAGAAGGGCATGCGCTATGCCCTCTCCAACGCACGAATCATGGTTCACCAGCCCTCGGGCGGCTTCCAGGGCCAAGCGTCGGATATCGAGCGGCACGCCGAGGACATCGTCAAAATGAAGCGGCGGCTCAATGAGATCTACGTCAAGCATACCGGCCAGTCGTATGAGAATATTGAACGCACGCTCGACCGTGACTACTTCATGACGGCTGAGCAGGCCTGCGAGTTCGGTCTGGTGGACCGCGTTCTGCTCAAGCGCGAGGAGTTCGAAGCTGCCGTCGAGACCAAAACCTCCTGAGCTGGGGGCGATTCAGAAGGCAGTTGTCAGCAACTGGGGAAGGCGCCGCGCCGAACGAGCAGGCGCGGCCCGAACGGACCGCATCATAGTTAAGACCTGTATTCCAATCGGACGATCCGGGCCGCATTGCGGCCACGTTGTGCCAACATCGTTTCCAGACCGGCACTTGTGCGATGCTGCCGTGGTGTGGCGGCCACGACCCCGATGGATACGCCGAAAGGCCGATGTCGTTAATCCAATCTTGATCCCGACGCACTTAGCGTGCTCAGATCGGCTAAATGGATTCAGCGGTTGGTTGGCCACCGGCACGGTGCTCGTGGGAACTGAAATTTCTAGCGCCTTCCGGCGAGGGTGAGACGATCGAATGGCCCAGCAAGAAAAGAACACCCTGTACTGCTCCTTCTGCGGCAAGAGCCAGCATGAGGTGCGCAAGCTGATCGCCGGACCGACAGTGTTCATCTGCGATGAATGCGTCGAGCTGTGCATGGATATCATCCGGGAAGAAAACAAGAACACCATAGTGAAGTCCCGGGACGGCGTGCCGTCGCCGCTCGAGATCAAGACGGTTCTCGACTCCTACGTGATCGGCCAGGACCACGCGAAGCGTGTGCTCTCCGTCGCCGTGCACAACCACTACAAGCGGCTCAACCACGCCGCGAAGAACAACGACGTCGAACTCGCGAAGTCCAACATCCTGCTGATCGGACCGACCGGTTGCGGGAAGACTTTGCTGGCGCAGACGCTCGCCCGCATCCTCGATGTGCCGTTCACGATGGCGGATGCAACCACGCTGACCGAGGCCGGCTATGTCGGCGAGGATGTCGAGAACATCATCCTCAAGCTTCTGCAGTCGGCCGACTATAATGTCGAGCGGGCGCAGCGGGGCATTGTCTACATCGACGAGGTCGACAAGATCAGCCGCAAGTCGGACAACCCGGCCATCACCCGCGACGGGAGCGGGGAGGGCGTCCAG
>JAEVZQ010000487.1 GCA_023392135.1 Pseudomonadota bacterium
ACTCCGGACGAGACTTTAGAGTTGCTCGCGACAACAAAGCGAACGAACGATCGTTTTGTGGCTGCCGGCTGATATTCTTCAGTCTCACGGCGATTTCAAGGCAGACGTTCCGGACCAGGCGTTTCCGGTTGATTTTCTTGTCCGCTTATGCTGGCGCGTTACCGGAAATCCGAACCAACTCGCGGCGGACCTCATGTTAACTAAACCGTAAGTGTGCCGCGCTTTGGACATAAAACCCATCTAGCTCCGAGCATTAACACAGAACGTTAATGGGGCGTCGAAATTCGGCGAACCAGCTGATTGGAAGCTCCGGGAGAACACCGGGCACCGCGGAAGCTGCAAGCTGGGTGGGGGATAAATGTCAAGTCGGGGCAAGCATGTCACGGCCTCCAGCTCGCTGCGCGAGATCCTGCGCGGCATCGAGCTGGAGGAAGACGATCCGATGCCGCTGCCCGGGATCGGTCCCGCTGACTGGCCCCAGACCCAAACGACACCTGGCACCGCTCTCGTCTGCCGGAATGAAGGCCTCCCCGTATCGAGAGTGCGCGAAGCCGAGGCCGCCGGCCTGCCCGGGGCGGCTGGGGGGGAGCAGCCATCCGGCACGAGCCTTCGGCGGGTTGGCTTTGGAATTGGCACCACTGCACTTTTATCATCCCTCTTACTGTGCGGCTCGCTCTTCGTTATGCCCACGCAATCAGGACCTGATCTGGCGGATGCGGATCTCGATGGCTTCCGGCGCGCAACCTCGAGCAGCCAATTGAGCTTCGCTTCGGAAGCCTTTGCCGCTGCCGCTGAACCTGATCCCGCCGGGACCGTGGACCCGCACACGGGTGTGCAGGCCTTCGCGGCGATTGGGCACAAGGCGATCCTCAGCGATGCGGACACCGTCCCGAACATGCCCATCGTCGTCACCCTCGCCGCCAAGGAATCGGTCGCAGCGCACCCCGGCGAAACGGTCGACCTTGCTTTCGACATCAAGGGCGCCGACGCACTTGCGGCCGGCACCACGCTCGTGATCCTGGGCGTTCCGGAAAATGCAGCGCTCTCCGCAGCCGAGCCGCAGGGGGATGGAGTCTGGACCTTGCCCGTCAATCAGGCCGCGGACGTGAAGCTGACCGCCTACACCCTTCCAGCGAGCACGATCGAAAACCTCGTCGCGGAGCTGCGCTCGCCCGAGGGTGAAGTTCTGGCGCGCGCTACGACCCGGCTGTTGGCACAGGAGCCGAGCGTGTCCGGGCCTGCAGTCGCCGGGAGCCGTCCGGGCAAAAGTCGGGTAGCCGGTTCAAAACCTCGGCCGATCGCCGCAACTGTATCGGAGTGGGCTGTCGTGCCGAAATCGCCCAAGGCCGCCGCGGAACAGCCGGCGGAAACCATAGCACAATCGGACGAGCCGCCACGAGAGACCCCGGAGTGGCTGGCAGACGGCGGTCGCTCCGCACTCGGTGGTCCGCGCTGAGCTCACCTGTCCATCCTACAGTTCTGTGCTAGAAGCGGCTCGCATGAGTGGAGCGAACCACAACTGGCCTGATCTGTCCGGCCGCATCGTCGAGGACGATGGCGGGCGGCGGCACGTGCTGCCGGTCCGCGTCTACTTCGAGGACACGGACTTCTCCGGCGTTGTTTATCACGCCAGCTACCTCCGCTGGTGCGAGCGGGGCCGGTCAGACTTCCTGCGGCTGATGGGGAATGACCACCACGCATTGATGGCGGGGGCACACGGTCGTGAGCCGGCGGCCTTCGTCGTGCGCCGCATGAGCCTCGAATACCTCAAGCCGGCCCGCATCGACGAGGTGCTGGAGGTCCACACGCGTGTCGCTGAGACAGGGGCCGCCAGCCTTACGCTATCTCAACATATCGCCCGCGATGGCGTGACGCTTTTTGAAGCCGAGGTGCTGATCGTGCTGGTCAGCATGTCCGGCAAGCCGATGCGTATCTCCCCGGCGATCCGCAACATGCTGGCAAGCCGCTGATTGTCGGGGCGAATAGCCCCTCTTCGATAAGACGTGCAACTTAGTATTCCGGATGGCATGTCCGTACACGTGCGGCGCGGTGTTTGCGTTCGTGAATGGGTGGCCGGCAAAATAAGCGTGCACGGCTGGCTCTACGTTATGGAAACCGGTGACCTGCTGACGTACGACTCCGTATCAGGGAGTGGCGGCCGCGGCGTCGCAGCGCCGGGCCGTAGTTTGGTCATATTGGCAGAGCACATGCGGGCCTCTTGGCCAGGGCGGTGCACGAAAGAGATTCGCCGTCGCGAACGGGCGGGCGCGGGCGTGTGCCGGCCCAATTGCTGTTGGCACCTCGGAACGGCTCGATTGCAGATACTCATGGGGCTTAACTGATGTTGGAAGGCACATTGGCGCCGAACGTTGGCGGCGGTGTCTCGTTTCTGGAGCTGTTCCTTCAGGCCCATATCGTTGTCAAGTTCGTGATGGTCGGGCTGTTGCTCGCCTCCGTCTGGTCCTGGGCCATCATCGTCGAGAAGCTGGTGGCGTTCCGCCGGGCCCGTGTCGAAGCCGACCGGTTCGAGCAGCTCTTCTGGTCGGGCCAATCGCTGGAGGAGCTCTACGCGGGCCTCTCCCGGGGACGGACGATCGCGATTGCGGCGCTGTTCGTCGCCGCCATGCGCGAGTGGAAGCGCTCCGTCGAGGGCAACCTGCGTGCGCTGGGTGGCATTCAGCTCCGGGTCGAGAAGGTGATGGACGTCACCATCACCCGCGAGATGGAGCGGCTCGACCGGCGGCTCCTCTTTCTTGCGACGGTGGGGTCGACAGCACCGTTCATCGGCCTGTTCGGCACCGTCTGGGGCATCATGACAAGCTTCCAGGCCATCGCGGCCTCGAAGAACACCAGCCTAGCAGTGGTCGCGCCTGGTATCGCCGAGGCGCTTTTTGCCACCGCTCTGGGCCTCCTCGCAGCAATTCCTGCCGTAGTTTTCTACAATAAGTTCTCGGCTGATTCGACTCGCCTCGGGCAACGGCTCGAGGCCTTCGCCGATGAGTTTTCGGCCATCGTTTCGCGACAGATCGACGTGCGGAGCTGAGCGGAGCCATGGGGGCCAGCGTCAATATCGGAAATGGTGGCGGTGGACGCAGGCGGCGTACCCGTTCGCGGGTACCGATGAGCGAGATCAACGTCACGCCGTTCGTCGACGTGATGCTCGTTCTGCTGATCATCTTCATGGTCGCCGCCCCGCTGCTGACCTCCGGCGTGCCGCTGGAGCTGCCGCAGGCCAAGGGTAAGCAGCTCGAGGCCCAGGACAAGGAGCCCGTCGTGGTGTCCGTGACCAGTGACGGGAAGCTGTTCCTCGGCCAGGAGGAGAAGACCCCCCTCGCGCTCGACGAGCTGGGACCCAAGCTGCAGGCCGTTGCGGAGGCGCGTGGCGGCATGGACGAGCCGATCTTCGTTCGCGGGGACCGCGCCGTGGAGTACGGCACCGTGGCGCGCGTAATGGCCCGCATCAAGGAAGCCGGCTTCCGGAAGCTTTCGCTCGTCACAGAGGTGGAAAGCGGAGGGTGACGGAGCGGTGCAACTGGGTCTCACATTCTCGATCCTGATGCATCTCGGCGTCCTTGTCTGGGCGTTCATCTCGCTGCAATCGCCGGAGCCCTTCAGGGTGCCCGAGCCCGAGCCCGTCGAAGTGGCCTTGGTGACGCCCGAGGATCTGGTGCGCCTCACGAAGGGCGACCGCGACGCCAAGCAGCTCGAAGCGCAGCAGGCGGACAGCCAGCAGGACGCCAAGAAGGAAAAACCGCAGCGTAGAGAGGCGACGGCGCCGCCGCCGTCGGCCCCACCACCACCGCCGCCGGAAGAGATCGCCGATTCGGAGCCCCCCAACGCGGG
>JAEVZQ010000200.1 GCA_023392135.1 Pseudomonadota bacterium
AAGCACCACCTGGCCTACGTCGAGACCGGCAACAAGCTGCGCGTCGGCTCGGGGCTCGAAGGCAAGAGCCTGGAGGAGATCGTCAAGGGCGCCTGGGCCAACAAGAACCAGGGCCTGATCAACAACGCCGGCCAGCATTACAATCACACGCACTTCTGGCCGGCTATGAAGAAGGGCGGCGGCGGCAACAGGCTGCCGGGCAAGCTCGAGAAACTGGTCCAGGACTACGGCGGCTTCGACAAGATGCGGTCCGACTTCATCAACGCCGGCGTCACCCAGTTCGGCTCCGGCTGGGCCTGGCTCACCATCAACAACGGCAAGCTCGAGGTGACGAAGACGCCCAACGGCGAGAACCCGCTGATGCACGGCAGCCAGCCGATCCTCGGCTGTGATGTATGGGAGCACAGCTACTACATCGATTACCGCAACGCGCGGCCGAAGTATCTCGAGGCCTGGTTCGACAACCTCGTCAACTGGGACTACGTCGAAAGCATGCTCGATCAGGCGGCCTGATCTGAGCCAACAGCACTAGATCATTGAAGAGCAAGGGGTCGCGACCGTTGGTGCGACTCCTTTTTCATGTCTGAATTCATCAGTTCGTCTCATTTCGAGCACCAACATTGCCGCGATACGCATCCGGCTGACAGGTGGCGTGCTCACCGCGTAGTAAGCCGGACGCATCTTGTCGCTGGGGGGGTGGGGGGAAGCGCATTTTTGTTCTCTTGCTGGCAATGACTTTGTCGTTGCTGGCAGCCGCATGCGCAACGCTCGACACGCGAATACCTGTGCCCAACGCGATGCTGGCAGCACGTGCAGCACCCTTGGACCTGGAAGGATTGCGCGCATGGGGCGATGAGGTGCCGTCGGACATGGCCGCAGAGATGCGGCACCGCATGCCCCATCTGAAACGGCTGGCGCAATCTACCGGCCAACGGCAGCCCTCCGTCGACATCCTCGCTCTTTCCGGCGGCGGCACCGACGGCGCGTTCAGCGCGGGCCTCCTCGCAGGCTGGACCAAACGCGGCGACCGGCCCCGCTTCGAGGTCGTCACCGGGGTCAGCGCCGGCGCCATCACGGCACCCTTCGCGTTCCTCGGTTCCCGCTATGACGAGAAGCTGCGCGAGATCTGGACCCGCTACGGGACCAGTGAGCTGATCGTCGCGCAACTTGTGCCCGGCCTCCTCGGCGGCGTTGCGCTGGCTGACAGCAGCCCGCTTCAGCAGCTCATCGCGCGCTATATCGACCGGCGCACATTATCCGAGATCGCAGCCGAGTATCGGAAGGGGCGCCTACTGCTGGTGCTCACGACGAACCTGGACGCACAGCGGCCGGTCATCTGGAACATGGGTGAGATCGCCGCGAGCCCGCATCCGCACGCGCTCGAGCTGTTCCGCAAGGTGATCCTCGCTTCGGCATCGATCCCCGGGGCTCTGCCGCCAGTCCAGATTCCCGTGACCGTCGACGGCAGAGAGTACCAGGAGATGCACGTCGACGGCGGCACGACGCGCGAGGTTTTCATCACCCCTGTCGAAGCCCCGCTCGAAGCCTTCGATCGCTTCTACGAGACCGCGCCCAAGCGGCGGATCTACATCGTCAAGAACGGGAAGTACCACCCCGAGTACAGCCCTGTGCGCCAGCAGGCGCTCCCCATTGCAGCCCGCGCCATCGAAACGCTCATCAAGACGCAGCACCGGAACGACATCTACCGGATTTATCGCATGGCGAAGGACGGCAATGCGGACTTCAACCTTGCGTTCATCCCGCAGAGCTTCCAGGCGAAGTCCAACGAAGTCTTCGATCCGCGCTATCAGGCGGCCCTTTTCCAGGAAGGCTTGGACCTCGCCCGCTCCGGGCGCGCCTGGGTGAAGGCGCCGCCCGATATCACACCGAAACCGAAGGGAAAGTGAGCGAACCAGGCGCTCACTCCTTTTTCGCCGTGCCGAGGCTGTCGATGTAGGCCAACAGGGCCTCGATCTGCTGCGGCTCGAAGGTGAACTGAGGCATGGCCTGATGGGCTGTCACAATGCCCTCCGCAAAAGCCTCCTCGAGATTTTCGACCGGATAGCGGCTTGGCAGATCCCGAAGCGGAGGAGCGATCGGCAATTTGCTTTCGCCCGCGCGGCCGATGGCGTGGCAGCGGGAGCAGTTCTTCTCCGCGATTTGCCGGCCCCGTTCCACCAAGGACTGTTGCGCGGAGCTCGTCCCGGGCATAGCCGAGAGGCAGAGCATCAGGGTCAGAGGCAGTGCAATCGCTCGCATCATGATCAACGCCTCCGGCTGCCGAAGATCGACTTCAGAATGGCGTTCTTGACCTGCGTCACCATCGAGCGCATGACGGAGCGCGAGACGTCGCGCGCAACCTGCTCGCCGACCGACATGCCCCCACGCGGGCCGCGGCCGAAAATGACCTTGGTCCAGCCGCTTTCCTGAGCCTGCTTCTCCTGCTCGGCCCGCGCCTTTTCGGCAGCCTCCTGCTCGGCCTTCTTTGCGAGGATTTCGCTCGCCGACTCACGGTGCTGCCGTTCCTCGTATTTGCCGAACAGCGGACTGTTCTCGACGAGCCGCGTCCGCTCCTCCGCCGTGAGAGGACCGATGCGGCTCGAAGGAGGACGGATCAGGGTTCGCTGCACGATCGACGGCTCGCCCTTGCTCTGCAGCATCGAGACCAGCGCCTCACCAACCTTGAGCTCCATGATCACGCGTTCGGTGTCGAGCTCGGGGTTGGGGCGGAATGTCGACGCCGCAGCCTTGACTGCCTTCTGCTCGCGCGGGGTGAAGGCCCGAAGCGCATGCTGGACGCGGTTACCGAGCTGCGCGGATACCGTATCCGGCACGTCGAGCGGGTTCTGCGTAACGTAGTAGACACCCACGCCTTTGGACCGGATAAGACGTGTCACCCGCTCGATCTGCTCCAGCAGAGCCTTCGGCGCATCATCGAACAACAGATGCGCCTCGTCGAAGAAGAACACGAGCTTGGGCTTGTCCGGATCGCCCACCTCCGGCAGCCTGTCGAAAAGCTGCGTCAGCAGCCAGAGCAGGAAGATGGCATAAACCCGAGGCGATTTCCCGAGCTTCTCCGCTGCAAGGACATTTATGGTCCCCCGGCCATCCGGCGCCGTCCGCATGAAATCCCTGATGTCGAGGGCGGGCAAACCGAAGAACTCGTCGGCGCCCTGCTCTTCGAGCACCAGAAGACGGCGCTGGATTGCCCCGACCGACGCCGCAGAGACGTTTCCGTACTTGGTGGTGAGCTCAGCAGCCCGCTGCCCGACACTGTTGACGACCGCACGAAGGTCGGAAAGGTCGTCGAGTTGCATGCCCTCGTCTGCCGCAAGGCGAAAGGCGATGTTGAGGACGCCCTCCTGCACCTCGTTCAGCTCGAGTAGCCGCGAAAGTAAGAGCGGCCCCATTTCGCCCACCGGCGTGCGGATCGGATGGCCGTCGAGGCCACCGGGTGGATTGTCCGTGGCGTTCAGGTCCCAGAAGACGGCAGGGAAAGCCTTCTGCTCGTAATCGGCG
>JAEVZQ010000206.1 GCA_023392135.1 Pseudomonadota bacterium
GAAGCCCCCACCTCCAGCTCAGTTCAGCCCCCAGCGCACGGTGACGCTATCGGCGCTCAGCAGCACACCCCGTTTCGCGCAGTTTCGCGGTCGCTCACCGCGCGGCTTTGGCGAGAGCCGCCGCCGCTGTGTGCGGTCGCCTGCGTCACCGTAGCAGTCGCGCTGATTCTATGGCTCGCCGGCGGCGTGGCGACGTGGGCAGCACTCGTCATCGTCGCCATCGCTGCGGCCGCTGCGGTTGCCGGCTCCCTCTGGTCTGGCTCTGTCTCTGAGCGCTCGGAAGCCGAGCCGGAGCCGAGCGCCATCGAAGAGGCCGCCGAACCGGTCGTAATGCAGCCCGATGTCAGCTGGCGCGCCGTGATCAGCGCCATGCCCGATCCGGCGGTGGCGCTCGACGAGGATGGCATGATCGTGCACCACAATGCCGCGGTGGCCGATCTCTTCCCGCGCGTAAGGGTGGGGCAGCCGATTTCCAGTGTGATCCGCAGCCCAGAGCTGTTCGCGGCTATCGAAAAGGACCGCGATCCAGGGGGCGTGACCGTCGTCGAGCTGCAGGACCGGGTGCCTGTTCAGCGCCGGGTTTCGGCAATCGTGACGGCGCTTCCGTTCGAGGCTGCTAGCGCGTGCAACCCGACGCTCCTGATCACTTTCCGCGACATTACGGATCAGGAGAAGCTTGCCCAGATGCGGGCGGACTTCATCGCCCACGCCAGCCACGAGTTGCGAACCCCGCTCGCCTCGCTGCGGGGGTTCGTGGAGACGCTGCAGGGTCCGGCGCGCGACGACCCGAAGGCGCGTGATCGGTTCCTCGGGATCATGTCCGCTCAGGCCACCCGCATGACCCGGCTCATCGATGACCTGCTCTCCCTCAGCCGGATCGAGATGCGCGTTCACGTGCCGCCGCGAGGCACCGTCGAGGTGAACGAGGTCGTGACCTTCGTCGCTCAGTCGCTCGAGCCGGTCGCGAAAGCTGCCGGGATCTCGATCGTGGTGGAGACCCTGCCCACCCCGGCCCGCGTGCGCGGCGATCGGGACGAGCTGATACAGGTTTTCCAGAACCTCATTCACAACGGAATCCGCTACGGCAAACAAGGCGGGCACGTGCACATTCGTGTGGCCCGGGAGCCGTTGGCAGGGCTCCGGGGACAGCATATTTCCGTGACTGTTCAGGATGATGGCGTCGGCATTCCGCCGCAGCATCTCCCTCGACTCACGGAGCGGTTCTACCGGGTGAGCGCATCTACAAGCCGGGAGAAGGGCGGAACCGGCCTGGGCCTGGCAATCGTAAAGCACATCATCACCCGCCACCGCGGAGAGCTCCGGATTGCGTCGAAGCTCAACGAGGGATCGACCTTCACTGTTCTTCTGGATGAGCTTCCGGCCCTGGCTGCATCTTAAGGGGCGCGCAGAATTTATAATAATTTTCAATGTCTTACACTGTCATGAAAGCATTGCGCCGCTGCTTTATCAAAACGGGCGTGCCGCTGTGGCGCACGTGCGGAAGCACTGGATCGAACCTGATCGACAGGGACAGGAGATCGGATTTGAAGATTTCTGCAGCATTGAAATTCGCGGCGGCTGGCGTCGCAGCATCGAGCATGTTGGCCGGAGCAACTTTGGCGGCCGATATTTCCGGGGCAGGCGCCAGCTTCCCATACCCGGTCTACATGAAATGGGCCGATGCCTACAACAAGGAGACGGGTGTCAAGATCAACTATCAGTCGATCGGCTCCGGTGGGGGCGTCAAGCAGATCAAGGCCAAGACGGTGACCTTCGGCGCGAGCGATGCACCGCTGAGCGGCAAGGATCTGGAGGCCTCCGGCCTTGCCCAGTTCCCGATGGTGATGGGCGGCATCGTGCCGGTCGTGAACATCGACGGCATCGCTCCGGGGCAGCTTGTCCTCGACGGTCCCACGCTGGCCAAGATCTTCCTCGGCGAGATCAAGAAGTGGAACGATCCCGCCATCACAAAGCTCAATGCCGACCTGAAGCTCCCGGACCAGGCCATCGCCGTCGTGCATCGCTCGGACGGCTCGGGCACGACGTACAACTTCGCCTATTACCTGGCCGAGGTCAGCCCTGAGTGGAAGTCGGACGTCGGCGTCAGCACGGCTCTGCAGTGGCCCGTCGGCATCGGCGCCAAGGGCAACGAGGGCGTCGCCAACAACGTCGGCCAGACCAAGAACTCGATCGGCTACGTCGAATATGCCTATGCGAAGCAGAACAAGCTGTCGCACGCCAAGATGGTCAACAAGGCCGGCAAGGTGGTCTCCCCGGATGCCGAGAGCTTCCAGGCCGCCGCTGCCAATGCCGACTGGAAGTCGGTGCCCGGCTTCGGCGTGATCCTGGCCAATGAGCCCGGCGACCAGTCCTGGCCGATGACCGCAGCCACCTGGATTCTCGTCCATAAGGCTCCTGGCGATCCGGCCGCCGTGGCAAAGGCGCTCAACTTCTTCGCCTGGGCCTACAAGAACGGCGATGCGGCGGCTCTGGAACTCGACTACGTGCCGATGCCCGACAACGTCGTGAGCGAGGTGCAGGCCATGTGGACCGCCGAGATCAAGGACGGCAGCGGCAAGGCGATTTTCACGCAGTGATCGAGCTGGCTTCGTCAGGTATTGCGTCGGAGCAGCTCTGAGCACGACAAGGCTACCGGGCTCGCGTGATGCGGTCCGGTGGCCAATTCCTGAATGCCACAAGGGGATAGCGGTGTGACACAGACAGCCACCGGGCTTGGACGTCATGACGCCGCAAATCAGCAGATCGAACGGCAGCGTGTCCTGAGCCGGCTAAAGCTGTGGGATGCGCTGTTTGCGCGGCTCACGTTTGCCGCTGCCTTGTTCGTTCTTATTGTCCTTGGCGCGGTTTTCGTTTCGCTGATCGAAGGCGCATGGCCGGCATTTCGCGCGTTCGGTCTCAAGTTCTTCATTACGGAAGCCTGGAACCCGGTCACCGAAAAATTCGGGGCCGTTGCGCCGATCTACGGCACGCTGGTCACGTCATTCATTGCGATGCTGATCGCGGTTCCGATCGGGTTGGGTATCGCCATCTTCCTGACCGAGCTGTGCCCCTACCCCTTGCGGCGCCCCATCGGCATCGCCATCGAGTTGCTGGCCGGAATTCCAAGCATCATCTACGGCATCTGGGGCCTGTTTTTCTTAGCTCCATTCTTCCAGCAAACAGTACAGCCCGCGTTAATCTCGGCATTCGGAAATGTACCTGTGCTCTCCGAGCTGTTTGCAGGTCCCCCTTACGGCATCGGAATTCTGACAGCGGGAATTATCCTGGCGATCATGGTGCTACCTTTCATCAGCGCCATCAGCCGAGATGTTTTCGAGACGGTGCCCGCCGTTCTGAAAGAATCAGCCTATGGCCTCGGCTGCACGCGATGGGAGGTCGTGCGTTCCGTCGTGATGCCCCACACGAAGGTGGGCCTGATCGGCGGCTTCATGCTTGGACTCGGTCGTGCCCTCGGCGAAACGATGGCGGTCACCTTCGTGATCGGCAACGCGCATCGGATCTCCGCTTCGATCCTGGCGCCCGGAACGACCATCTCGGCCACAATTGCAAATGAGTTCACAGAGGCGGTGAGCGACCTTCATACCGCTTCGCTGATCGCACTCGGGCTGATCCTGTTCCTCATTACCTTCACCGTTCTCGCGCTGGCTCGCTTGATGCTGCTGCGCCTCGAGACAAAGACGGGGA
>JAEVZQ010000224.1 GCA_023392135.1 Pseudomonadota bacterium
GCACCGCCGTGCTCTTCATCACGCACGACATGGGCGTCGTCGCCGAAATCGCCGACACGGTGCACGTGATGAAGCATGGCGAAATCGTCGAGCATGCGCCCGTTGCCGAGCTTTTGCGCGCACCGCGGAACGACTACACCAAGCGTCTGCTGCAATCGGTCCCAAGCCTCGTTCCCCGCCTACCGCGGCCCGCCAATGGTGAAGCGAAGGTGCTGGAGGTCGCCGGTCTCGAGAAGATCTATGTCTCCGGCTCTATGCTCTCCCGCCGTGAGCCGGTTCGTGCGGCCGTCGACGTGGGGTTTTCAATCGGCCGTGGCCGCACGCTAGGGATCGTCGGAGAGTCGGGCTCGGGAAAGTCCACCGTCGCGCGCTGCATCATGCGGCTGATCGATCCGACTGCGGGCGAGATCCGCGTCGCGGGCAACGAGTTCGCGAGCCTCCCTCGCAGCGCCTTGCGCCCCTACCGGAAGCACATCCAGATCGTCTTCCAGGACCCGTTCCGCTCGCTCAATCCGCGTTGGAAGATCGGAGACAGCCTCATCGAGGGCCCCCTCAATTGCGGCCAGAACCGCAAGTCGGCTCTCGCTCGCGCCGCGGAGTTGCTGCAGCTCGTAGGGCTGCCGGCTGATGCTCTCGACCGCTATCCGCACCAGTTCTCAGGCGGACAGCGTCAGCGCATCGCGATCGCCCGGGCTATTGCCATGGAGCCCGACGTGCTCGTGGCCGACGAGGCGGTCTCCGCCCTCGACGTCTCGGTGCAGGCGCAGGTGCTCGATTTGCTCGACGAACTCCAGCAGAAGCTCGGGATCGCGAGCCTGTTCATCACGCACGACCTGCGCGTCGCCGCCCAGATCTGCGATGATGTCGTGGTCATGCAGCACGGGCGCATTGTTGAATACGGGTCAGCGGCCGAAGTTCTGGCCAGTCCGCAGCACCCGTACACGCGCGCACTCATCGAAGCGGCGCCGGGCCGCTTCTGGGATTTCGCCAACTTCCGTGAACTGGCCGCTACTTGATTGGCGGCAAAACCTCGAGGGAGCACCGCTGACATGCCTGCCCTGCCGAAAATCGCCGACTATGCCGACGAGCTCACCGCCATCCGCCGCGATTTCCACCAGCACCCCGAAATCGGGTTCGAAGAGGTGCGCACATCAGGAATCGTTGCGGATCTGCTCAGGTCCTGGGGTGTCGACGAAGTTCATACCGGCATTGGCAAAACGGGGGTAGTTGGAATCATAAATGGCAGGTCGGACGGCCGCTCGATCGGTCTGCGCGCCGACATGGATGCGCTTCCGATGGATGAGCAAACCAACCTTCCCTACGCGTCCAAATCACCAGGCACCTTCCATGGCTGCGGCCACGACGGCCACACGACCATGCTTCTTGGCGCAGCACGCTACCTCGCCGAGACACGTAATTTCGCCGGTCGTGCCGTCGTGATCTTCCAGCCCGCGGAGGAGGGCCTGGGCGGCGCCCGCGCCATGCTGGCCGATGGCCTTTTCGAGAAATTCCCCTGCGATGAGGTTTACGGATTTCACAACAATCCATTCGCGGAGCCGAAGAAAGTCGGCGTGAAGCCCGGCACTGCCATGGCCGGAGCGAGCTTCTTCGACATTACCGTCCAGGGCGTCGGCAGCCATGGCGCCATGCCGCATCACGCACGGGACCCGATCATCGCCGCGACCTCTCTTGTCCAGAACCTGCAGACGATCGTTAGCCGAAATGTGGAGCCGACCCGTCCGGCCGTGCTCTCCGTGACACAAATCCATTCCGGTGCAGCCTACAATGTGGTGCCCGACAAGGCCGTGATCTCAGGTACGATCCGCTTTTTCGAGGACTCGGTGAAAGAGCTCATTCATGAGCGTGTCCGCCAGCTCTGCTCGGGTTTCGCACAAAGCTATGGCCTGGAGATCACCGTCGATCTGCGCGACATCTTCGAGGTTCTGGTCAACGACGAGACGTGCTCGAAGGCTTATCTCGAAGCCGCAGCGGAGATCGTAGGTGAAGAGAATGCATCCGAAACCAAGGATTTGATGACGGGCAGCGAGGATTTCGCCGACATGTTGAAGGCGATCCCCGGCGCCTACTGCACGATCGGCCACAAGGGCTCGGTGCCGCTGCACAACCCTGCCTTCATTTTCGACGATGATGTGCTGCCCATAGGCGCAAGCATCATGGCGCGCATTGTAGAGCGACGCTCCCCGCTTTGACGATCTTTTGGATTAGAGGAAATGGCCATGAACCCGAAAAATCTGCCCTTCAATTCAGAAGAGATGCTGGCGGGACTGAAGCCCTGGATCGAATGCGAAAGCCCCACCTACGATGCTGCGGCGGTCGACCGTATGATGGACCTCGCCGCTTATGATCTCGCTGCGGCAGGCGCCGAGATAGAGCGCATACCAGGCCGCATGGGATTTGGCGGCTCGGTGCGGGCGCGCTTTCCACACAAGAGCTTCGGCAGCCCCGGCATCCTGATTTCGGGACACATGGATACGGTGCACCCGATCGGCACGCTCAATGTCAATCCGTGGCGAATCGAGAATGGCCGCTGCTATGGCCCTGGCATCCAGGACATGAAAGGCGGCAATTACGTGAGCCTCGAAGCTCTCCGGCAGTTGTTGCGCGCCGGACTGGAGACGCCGCTCCCCATAACATTCCTCCTCACCCCCGATGAGGAGGTCGGCACACCCTCGACCCGCGAGTTGATCGAAACCGAGGGGCGCAAAAGCAAATACGTGCTCGTGCCGGAGCCGGCGCTCTCGGATGGCGGAGCGGTCACGGGCCGCTATGCCATTGCGCGTTTCAACGTGAGAACTTACGGCCGCCCGAGCCATGCCGGCTTCCTGCTCAAAGAAGGCCGGTCAGCAATTGCTGCAATGGCTCGCAAAATCCTCGAGATCGAGGCCATGACGACCGAGGACTGCACATTCAGCGTGGGTGTCGTGCACGCAGGGCGATGGGTCAACTGCGTATCCTCCACGTGCGAAGCTGAAGTCCTCAGCATGGCCAAGCGCCAGGAGGATCTGGACCGCGGGGTCGCCCGCATGCTCGAGCTTTCAGGCGAAGAAAACGACGTCACAATTGAAGTGACACGTGGCGTCACGCGTCCCGTCTGGGAACCCGACGCAGGGACAATGGCGCTTTACGGAATTGCGCGCGAGCTTGCGCAGGAAATCGGGTTCGAGCTCACGCACGCGAGCGCGGGCGGCGGCTCCGACGGCAACTTCACGGGCGCCCTCGGGATTCCGACGCTCGACTCCATCGGCGTCCGTGGCTCGGGCCTGCACACTTTGAACGAGCACATCGAGATCGACAGCCTCGTCGAGCGCGCCCAACTCGTTGCCGGACTGCTGATGCGACTGACTTAAGTTCGGCGTTCAAAACCGCATCGGCCGGTCGGGCTCGAGGTCGATCGGCGGCGGCGTGCCGCTGATGATATGACGAGCCTCCCGGTGATGTCTCTGCCCCGGTGATCTAAACGCTCATCTTCAGTTGCGCGTCGCCCGTGGCGTTGAGAACGTTCATGGAGACGTGGTCGCCGGCGCGCCGGAACTCGATGTCAAGTTTGATGCTGCCGCAAGCGAGCTTTCTAAGAGTTACATTGTCGAGAAATGGCGGGAGCATCGGGTGCTCCAGGTTGATCGTACCCTGCTTCGGCATGATCCTGAGGCCCAGACATGCCTGAACAAGGGCGAGAGGGGCCGCCGCCGCCCAGGCCTGCGGGGCGCAGGCAACTGGATAAAGGGTCGGCCCGTGGCTGCGGCGTCGGCCGAACCCGCAGAACAGCTCCGGAAGCCGCCTCAACTCCAGGTAAATCGAGGCCGAGAACAACGCCTCGAAGATTCTGCCCGCGGCGTCCTTGTATCCGTAGTTCGCCAGCCCCAATGCGATCAACGCATTGTCGTGGGGCCAAACGGACCCGTTATGATACGACATCGGGTTGTATCGCGTCGCGTTGGTCGCAACTGTCCGAATTCCCCAGCCCGAAAACGATTCGCGCGACATCAGCGTCCTCACGATGCTATCGGCGCACTCATCCGCTGCGATGCCGGTCAACAGCGCGTGTCCGGCATTCGAGGTCTGAACGAGACAGGGCCGTTTTCTCCCATCGAGAGCAAGGGCGTACGTTCCCAACTCGTCCGACCAGAATGCGCTTTGAAAACGGCTCTGCAGTTCTTGCGCCTCGCGGGAGAGCCTGGTTGCCAGCTCCTGATGGCCGAGGCGCTGGGCCATGATCGCTGCCTTCTTCTTCGCAGCGAAGACGTAGCCCTGCACCTCAACGAGCGCGATCGGGCCTGCAGCAAGGTCCCCGTCGGCGTGGAAGATGGCATCGTAACTGTCTTTCCAACCCTGATTGGCAAGGCCTTTCTTTGCCTTTGTCCCGTATTCGATGAAGCCGTCGCCGTCCCGGTCGCCGAACTGGTCGATCCATTTGAGCGCCGCCTCGATGTGAGGCCAGAGCTTGCGAATGGTTTCCAGATCATCCGTCCGCTCGAGGTACGCCCCCGCCAGAAATACGAACAGGGGAGTTGAATCGACAGAGCCGTAATACCGCCGGAACGGCACCTCCCCTAGCTCTGCCATCTCACCGAGCCTGACCTCGTGCAAAATCTTTCCGGGCTCGGCGTCAGCTTCAGGAATGACATCGGTTGCCTGATTTGCGGCGAGATATCGCAATACCCCCAGCGCAACACCAGGATCGAGCCAGAGCATAAGAAGCGCCGTGATGAGCGAATCACGCCCGAAAACGGTGCTGTACCAGGGTATGCCTGCGTAAGGGACGAGCCCTTCCGGCATGTGCGTCATCAGCATGTAGAGATCTGCAACGGCGCGCCGGGCGGCTTCATTAAAGATGTCGTTCGAGGTTTCGATGCTGACCGCGTGGGAAGCAGCCTGATGTAAAGCATTCCGGGAGGCACGCAGGCCCGATAGAAATGCCGAGCTGGGGCGACGCCGCCCGCCGTTCTCATTACACCGAACGGCCACATGAATGACCTTGTAGCCATGCTCTTCCAGATCGAGCGAAAACTCCGCGTGATTGGTATCTATTCGCGTAGGCTGCGGGTCGAAGCATATCTGCGTTGAGCGCGTCCGATTATCGAGCCCCGTGTAGGCAAGTTGCACGTACGAGGTCGCCACGACAGGCGGATGGAAATGCCCTCTACCCGACCGATGCAGCCCGCGCACTTCGAAGAGGTCCACAAAATCCGCCGCGAATGCAAAGTTTATCTTTATACGTCTTCTGGATTCGGAGAAATTACGGATAGCGATGCGTTGATAGAGGACCCCGTGCCATATGAATTCGGCGCGGCTGAGATGTATTATGTCCTGCTCCATAAAAACGCCGCCGTCATCGCGAATCTCCGGGTTCGAGAAATCGCTGGTCAGCGCCGAATTGTCATCACGCACCATGGAGCTCAGCAACAGCGGCCGTGTACCCTGGATGCCGACGGCGAAATATGACAGGTGGCGCGTATCCCGGTGGTAGAGACCCTCCGCTTCTGAGGAGTGGGCTATGTCTCCGGCGGCATTGAGCACCGCAAAAGTGTTATCGTGCTTGAGTGTGCGGAGGCGTCGGGACTGGAGCGACACCGACGAGGTGACGGCAAACGATGGCGGTGCTTCCGTGCCCGGAGCGGTTGTTTGCTGCGCAATGCTCTGCATTTGCTCAACTGTTACCGCGGGCGGTCATCGAGAACTGCTTGAAAGCCGGTTGGCTCAACTCCGGTTCGCGTAGGAAGTCCGCCTCGTCCGAATTCTCGATCAACTGCCCGTAGACCCCGACGTACTCCTGCGCCATCCGCTTGGCGGTGAATCGCTCCTCGAATGTGCGGCGGACCATGGCCCGATCCAACTTCAGCAGATCGTCCATGGCTGCCGTGGCCGCGTCCATCGAATCCACGATGCAGCCCGTTACACCGTGGTCGATCACCTCCGGAACCGATCCACAGCGGAATGCGAGCACCGGAGTACCGCAAGCCATGGCTTCTATCATAGCGAGACCGAACGGCTCGGGCCAGTCGATCGGGAAAAGTAAAGCCATGGCGTGGCCGAGGAAGGAGGATTTCTCGCGCTCGCTGATCTCTCCAATGTATTCGACAAAGGGATTACCAGCCAGCTTTGGGCGAATGATCTCCTCCCAGTAATCGTGATCGGCCTTGTCGACCTTGGCCGCCATCTTCAAGGGTAAGCCAACGCGAGTTGCGATCTCGATGGCCCGGTCCGGCCGCTTCTCAGGCGAGATCCGGCCCAGGAACGCCAAATAGCCGCCTTTGCCTTCCGGGCTGAATTTCATCCGGTCAGGCCGCAATCCGTGATGGATCGTGGCCATGAAATTACCGAGCGGCAACTGCGATCTCTGGCTCTGCGAAATGGCTACGAGCGGAGCATTTGAGAACCGGCCGAAAAACGCTTTGAGGTCCGGCAGGTCCAGGCGACCGTGCAAAGTCGTGACGGTCGGCCTGGAGATCGGGCGGATCAGCGGAAACTGCAAAAGATCGTTATGGAAGTGAATGATGTCGAAGTCATCTGCTTGGCGACGAACCTCATCGAGCATCATCAGATGATACGGCAACGGATCGCGAACACGGGCACTCAGCCGCAGTGCCCGTTCGCAACAGGGGATAAGCCTTGCCGCCGTCACCGAGTCACCGCTCGCGAAGAGCGTTACGTCATGACCTTGAGTGACCAATTCGTCCGCGAGCGCTGATACGACGCGTTCGGTCCCGCCATAAAGGATCGGCGGGACAGCTTCGTGAAGGGGAGAGACAAGAGCGATCTTCATGCCGCCTCTGTGGATGCCGTTGACGAGCCGACCAGGATTGCGCCGGACCCGGCAAGCAACCTTGGTAACCGCTCGGAACAACTCCTACGGACGGGGATGGGTTCACTTCGGCCCGGTCGTAAATTGCCACGGACGGGGCAGCCGCTACGGCAGGTCGCATCGCAGGTTAGCTCATATCCGACAGCGAGCTGAAACGCACCATGAACCGCCGGTCTATCCAGTCTTTGAGGATCCAGACCCAGCGGCCGCCGAAGGTGATGCTGTTCCGGGTGCCAAGCGCATGCTTGCCGCCGGTCGTCAGCAGATAGAGAGCGTCCCGCTGCGGCTTGTACCGCGCCAGCGGTTTACCGGAGAGGAAGCCGCGCAGATTGCGAGCGAGTGGGCACCCCTCACGAACGGCGTAGACACCCGACCGGGGCAGCCGATAGCCTTCGATGGCGGCCACATCGCCTGCGGCGAATACGTCGGGATGAGAGACGGACTGCAATGCCGGCGTAACGCGGATAAATCCTCGCTCGTCGAGTGACAGCCCGGTCTTGGCAAGCCAGCGTGCGGGCTCGGCCTCAGTCGTCCAGAAGACCTCGTCGACGGGGATTCGCTTGCCGCCCGTGATTTGAACGGCGTGAGGATCGACGGCGTTCACGCGCGAGCCGGTCAGCACTGCAATGCCCCGATCCTGGAGTATTCGCCTGAAGCGCCGCTGCATCGCTCCCGGAAAGCTTGGCAGGATTTCATCCGTCGCGCTGAAAAGCACAAAGTTGAGCGATTCTGACGAGTGCCCCGCCGCAGTGACTTCGCACGTCAACCGGTAATGCAGTGCAAGCATCAGCTCGACGCCGCCGGCGCCCGCCCCGACGACCGCCACGCGGGCTCTGCCCCCTGCTGCGAGCACGCGCTGCCGGACCGCCTCGAAACGTGTAAGGAAGCCGTCGATTGGCTTTACCGGTATTGCGTGCTCGGCGACACCGGGCACCTTGTAGGCACTCGGCGTCGAGCCGATGTCGATGGAAAGCACGTCGAAATGCACCGGCGCCCGATCGCGGCAGATCACCCGCTTGTCGGCCAAGTCGAGCCCGATCGCCTCGCATTGATAAAGCCGGGCGCCAGCGAAACGCGTCAGTGGCCGCGTGTCGATGTGCGCATCATCGAAGCGGTAATGCCCTGCGATCAGACCCGGAAGCATGCCTGAGTATGGTGTATGGACC
>JAEVZQ010000233.1 GCA_023392135.1 Pseudomonadota bacterium
AATCGCCGCGGAACCACGCCTGGGGCCCGAGTATGAAGCGGTCGAGGGCGAAACCGCCGCTACCGTCGACCTGATAGGTATCGAATGCCGTGGAATAGCTCGCCGCGAGGTCCGCGTAGAATGGGGAGTAGGGCGACGCGAGCTTCTTGACATCGAACGCGACCGTGAAGCCCGTTTCATCCCCTCGCACCGGATTTGACAGGTCGTTCGGTGACAGATCGTGGTCCTGATGCTCGGCACCGAGGAAGACCCCGGAGACAAGATCACCGCGGAACCAGCGATAGCCGATCATCGCATCGGCAGCCCACGCATCGCCGTCGATTTCGAATGCCATTCGATCATAGCTGTACGAATCCATGCTGCCGGCCAGCCTGACAGCGAAGCCGTCCCGCGCCAGGTCGCCGTTCAACGCCAGATAAAGGGCGGTTGTGGAGGCGAACGCATCTTTCGCCAGATCGTAGGTACTGACGATTGCGAGCGGATAGACGTCGCCATTGACATAGGGTCCATCGCCGCCGGCCAGAGCGGTCGACATTGGGGCCGCGGCCAGTGCTGCCGAAAGGAAGGCGCCAGTCCTGAATTTCATTCCGCTCGCCCGATAGTTGGTAATTCCGAAGCGACGCGATCGTATCATGGCGGGGATGCTTCGCGAATCATCAGCGCGGTTCGGCAGAGTAATTGGCAGCTCGCTGGGTCCTCGGCGCCACAGATTCGGGTATCCTGAAAGCTGTAAAGAATAGGTGCTAAGAGCAAACCTGCCATTTTCCATCGAAGATTTCATGACCAAGCGTGAAACTCAGCTCCGCCAGTCCATCATCGATCGCTGCCGCTGGATGAATGCCATCGGGCTCAACCAGGGCACCTCCGGCAATATCTCCGTGCGACATGGCGACGAGATGCTGATCACGCCATCGGGCATTCCCTACGACAGCATGACTCCGGATATGATTGCCGCGATGCCGCTCAGCCGGTCGGACGGTTCCTACCGCGGGCCGCTGCGGCCGTCGTCTGAATGGCGCATCCATTTGGACATCATGCGCGCCCGGCCAGAGGCCGGCGCCGTCGTCCACACGCACTCGACCTACGCGACGGCGCTGGCGGTGACCCGCCGTGGCATTCCAGCCTGCCACTATATGGTCGCCGTGTTCGGAGGCGGAGATGTGCGGTGCTCGGACTATGCGCGCTTCGGCACGCAGGAGCTGTCGGCTGCAGCGCTCGCGGCCCTCGGAGGCCGGAATGGCTGTCTGCTGGCCAATCACGGCATGCTGACCTTGGGTCCGACGCTGGAGAAGGCAATGTGGCTTGCCGTCGAGCTCGAGACGCTCGCCAAGCAATACGTCCTGAGCCTTCAGATCGGTGGACCGGTGCTGCTGAGCGACGCGCAGATCGAGGAGACCCGCGCCGCCATGGCCGGCTACGGCCACTCTGAGGCGGCCGCGTCGCCGGCTGGATCGGCCGGCAAGAGGAGTCGCAAGGAGCCAGTGCCAGCAACCAGCCGAAAAACCATTCGGCGGGGCTGAAAGGCAGGCCGGGCGAGAACCGGGCTCCTTCTCAGCCGCGGATCTCGCCGCCGGTCACGCGTTTGACTTCGGCGATCACCTTCTTCGCGACGGCCTCGATTTCGGAGTCCGTCAACGTGCGCTCGCGCGGTTGCAAAGTGACCTCGATCGCAACCGACTTCTTGCCGGCTCCGAGGCTCTTGCCGATGAACACATCGAACACCGAGATGTCGGCGATCAACGATTTGTCCGCCGCGGCTGCAGCCTTCATCACGTCGCCCGCCGGCACCGCTTCATCGAGCACGAAGGCGAAGTCGCGGCGCACCGGCAGCAGGTCCGGCGCGACCATCGGCGAGCGGGCGCGAGACTTGCGCTTCTCGGGCGGCAGCGCATCGAGAAAAATCTCGAAGGCCTGGACGGGGGCCGCCACGTCCAGCTCGGCGAGTGTATTCGGATGGATTTCGCCGAAGTGGGCGAGCACGTTCTTTGGACCCAGCCGCAGGACCCCTGACCGGCCCGGGTGATACCAGGCCGGGGCCTTGCGGGCGATTTGCGCGCGGTTCGGATCGATGCCGAGCGCGGCCAGAGTTGCGAAGACGTCGGCCTTCACGTCGAACACGTCGACTTCGCGGGCGGGCGCATCCCAGTGGCGCCCGTGGCCAGCGAGGCGCGCTGCGCCGGCACGAACACCAGCGGCGATCTGGATCTGGTCTTTGGGCTGATCGCCACGGTAGGCGTTTCCAAGCTCGAACAGACCAAGATTGGCAACCCCACGATTGCGATTGCGCTGCGCGGCCGAGAGGAGTCCCGGCAGCAGGCTCGGCCGCATGGAGGACATCTCGACCGATATGGGGTTGGCAAGCTCCAGCGCCTCCGCGCCGCCGCCGAACAGCTCCGACTGCGGGCGCGGGATGAAGGACCAGGTCATCGCCTCGACGAGCCCGCGACCGGCCAGGATGCGGCGGGCCCGACGCGAGCGCCGTTGCGCTTCCGTCAGAACCATACGCGTCACGCCGTGAGTGCGTGGGATGGGCGTCGATGGCACCTGATCGAGGCCGATGATACGGACAACCTCCTCGACAAGATCGGCAGGACCGCCAATGTCCGGACGCCAGCTCGGCGTTGTGACCTGGACCTCCGGACCCCTGCCCTCGACAACGAAGCCGAGGTCGGAGAGCACCTTTCGGCTCTCGGAGTCTTTGACGGCAAGTCCGGTCAGGCGCGTGATGCGGCGGAAGTCGAACGCAATCGTTTTGCGGCCCTCGGGCGGTGTTCCCGCAACGAGCCGCTTTGACGGCTTGCCTCCGGCGAGCTTCAGTATGAGATCAGTGGCGTAGTCGAGCCCCGGCACGACGTAAGCAGGATCGACGCCGCGCTCGAACCGGTAGCGTGCGTCCGTCTGCACGCCGGCCTTGCGGCCTGTCGCGGCGGTGCGGAGCGGATCGAAGTAGGCGCTCTCGATGAATACGTTGGTGGTCTCCTCCGTGCACGAGCTGCTCTCGCCGCCGATGATGCCGCCGAGGCCAAGTGCGCCGCTGTCGTCAGCAATCACGCACATGGTCTCGTCGACCTCGTATTCCTTGCCGTCGAGCGCCAGGAAGCGCTCCCCCCGACGGCCGAGTCGCGCACGGATGGCGCCTTTGAGCTTGTCCGCGTCGTAGACGTGAAGCGGGCGGCCACGGTCGAGCGAAACGTAGTTGGTCACGTCGACCAGGGCGCTGATCGGCCGGAGGCCAGACGCCTTGAGGCGGTTCTGCATCCACGCCGGCGAGGGGCCGTTCTTCACGTCCTTGACGAGGCGCCCCGCGAAAACGGGGCAGGCGCTCGCTGTCTCGGGCGTGAACTCGAGCCGGATGTCGATCGGGGAGGCGAAACTCCCCTCGACGGGGCCGATCTTGGGCTCCGGCTTCAAGGTGCCGAGGCCCGCAGCGGCCAGGTCGCGGGCAATGCCGCGCACCCCCGTGCAGTCCGGGCGGTTGGGAGTCAGCTTGACCTCGATCACCGGGTCATTGAGCCCGACGACGTCGATGTAGCGCTGACCCACGCGCTCGCCGAGGCCGGGGTCGAGCTCGATGATGCCTTCGTGATCGTCCGATAGCTCCAGCTCGCGCTCGGAGAGGAGCATACCGTTGGATACCACGCCGCGAACGGGGCGCTTGTCCAGCTTGATGCCCGTGCCCGGGATGTACGAGCCGAGTGGTGCAAACACGCCGATCATGCCTGTGCGGGCGTTCGGCGCGCCGCAGACGACCTCGACGGGGGCCTGGCCCGGCGCGATTTCCACCTGGCACACGCGCAGGCGGTCCGCATTCGGATGCTGCTTGGCCTCGATGACGCGCGCGACGGTAAACGGGGCCAGTTTCTCCGCGGGATTGTCGATGCTTTCCACCTCGAGGCCGATCGCAGACATCCGGTCGGCGAGGTCCTCCAGGGAAGCGTTGGTATCGAGATGGTCCTTCAGCCAGGACAGCGTGAATTTCATTGCGTATTTCGTCCCGCGGGTTTGGCAATCTCCCCGGTCGGCCCAGGGCAGTTTTGGCGTGTGGGTATTACCCCTTTTGCGTGCCGGCCGCCAAGGGGCACGTCACTCGAACAGGCGAAGCTGGCTGCTGTTCGTTCTGAACACCTGACGCGCCATCCGGATCTTCCCATGTATCCAGACGAACGAGATGACGATCTTGATGAGCGTCACGGCGTAGAACATACGGAAGACGAAGGCATAGATGACAAACCAGAAGAGCTTCCGGTTCATCGCGATCGGCGACACGCCCAGGTCGAAGTGCTCCATGATGTCGAAAAACCCGCCCCGCAGGACGAGATCGATGGTGAAGAGCGATGCGCCGATGGGGCCTGCGTAGATCGGCTCCTTGCCGTCGGAAAAGATGAGGTGCCCTTCGGCCTGCAACAGCAGGCAGCTGATCGTGAAGAACACGTAGAACACCAGCATCGAGACGGCCATGAAGCGGTAGTACATGGCCGCATTGCGCAGCGTTTCGCGGCTGAGTGAGAAATCGACCCACTGGTCGAGCTGTTCGTGCTTGCGGTCGTGATAGAAGATGATGAACACCGATGCCGCGATCATCAGGGCCGCGATGGCGATCGCCACCAGCACGGCAGGCGTGGTGTTCAGGACTGCAAGCATCTTGGCGCCCCTTCAAGCCGATGCCGCATCGGCAACCCCTCCCGCATGGCGGGCCAGAACTGCAGTGCCGTAAGGGCCTCGACGGAGGCCAGTAGCGACTCGCCAGACACCTTATCAGGCCTGGGTGAGGAAGGTTACCCGGATGGGAAGCTGAGCAGCACTGTCAGGACGACAGTCCGCCGGCCAGCGTCGGCACATCGACGGCAAGGAAACCGTAGTGCTTCATCCAGCGCAGGTCAGCGGAAAACATGTCGCGCAGGTCCGGGATGCCGTACTTCAACATGGCGATACGGTCGAGGCCCATGCCGAAGGCGAAGCCCTGATAGACCTCCGGATCGAGCCCGCAGTTCCGAATGACGTTCGGATGCACCATGCCCGACCCGAGGATCTCCAGCCACTGCCCCGGCTTGCCGATGGCGGCGGCGTCGATATCGACCTCCATCGACGGCTCGGTGAACGGGAAGTGCGAGGCGCGGAAGCGCATCTTCACCTCGTCCACCTCGAAGAACGCCTTGCAGAACTCCTCCAGGCACCACTTCAGGTGGCCCATATGGGTGGTCTCGTCTTTGATGAGACCTTCGATCTGGTGGAACATCGGCGTGTGCGGCTGGTCGCTGTCGCAGCGGTAGACGCGCCCGGGCGCGATGATCC
>JAEVZQ010000513.1 GCA_023392135.1 Pseudomonadota bacterium
CACCACGAGAGCCAGAACGGCAAGAAAGCTCAAATCGATGATGGCGGCCAACGGCGCCCCGACCCAGTCCGACGTGATGACAGCGACGCGGCCGGCAACCCACAAAAGATAAAGGGTGAGCAACGGCATTCCCGTCACGGGCAGCCGTCCCGTCCAGTTCGGAACGGCCGTGAGCAGGAAACCCGCTATGGCCGCCGGTACGAAGCCGTAGAGCAACTCGTGCGAGTGCCACTCGACGGGTCCGAATGCCGTTGGCAGTACCAGTTGCCCAGCAAGCACCGGCACCCAGAGAACCATCGCGAGCGCAGCCCAAAGCGCGGCTGACAGGAAGAAAGGCCGGAATCCGAAACTCAGGATGGCGGGTCCGCTATAGCTGCGAACCCGCTCAGCAGTAGTAGCCACGATGCAATCTCGCCGTATTTGTTTGAACTGAAATCGTACCCATTCAACTGAGGCGGGGCGGTTCAGTTCTGTGACCCGGTGTTTGCGTCGGCGGAAGCAGGGTGCCGGTGAACAGCATCAGGCCGCCTTGCCGCGCTCCGTACCACTCTGGGCCAGCCCGTACTCGAGCATCAGCTTGAGGCCCACCTTCGCCGGATCCGCCGCCCTTCCCAGTCGCCCCATTAGCATCAACCAGGTTTCGTCGTCAGCCAACTGGACGAACCGACCCACCTCCTCGCGCACGATCGACACCATGTCGCTGCCGTCTTGCTCTGCCGCCGTCTTCAGTTGCGCCAACAGGGCGAGATCATCGAGGCCGATCAGCGCGTCGAGGATAACGGCGTCTTCCTGCCAAGCTGCCAAAAGCTCTCCCAGGGTCATTGCACGTGTCCTCCTGAAACACGCAGGTCGTCCGGAGACGGCATGCTGATGCCGCTCACCTCGCTAGCCGCCGCAAGCCTTGCCACGAACTGAGCGATCGCCGTGCGCCGGCTCCGCTCGGTAAGATACGCCGCAATGCGCTCACGAACGAGCTCAAACGGCAGTTCGCGACCATCGATCCGCCGGGTCAAATGAATGATGTGAAATCCGTATCGGGTCTCGACCGGCTCGGTCGTCATTTCCCCCGGTTGAAGCCGAAAGAGCGCCGCCTCGAACTCGGGCGTCGTATCGCCCGGACCGATCTGACCGAGTTTCCCACCCGTTTTGCCCGATGGGCAGGCGGAATGCGCGTGGGCGAAATCGGCGAACGATTGCGGGTTTTCGCGAAGGGCATCGATGAGCTGCTCCGCCGTGCTCCGCGCCGCGCAGCGCACCTCCTCGTCTTCCGGATGTGCGGCCAGCAGAATGTGAGAGGCTTCGAACAGATCCCGGCAGCGGAAGCGGGCTCTGTTCTGGCGATAATACCGGCGGCAGGTTTCTTCATCCGGCTCCGGTGTCCTTACCTCCTGCTCCACAACCGCACGGATCAGGGCTTCCTCGTCCGTCTCCCTGCGGCCCTCTCCGTCACTCTCCGGCTCTGGGACAACCGCAAGTCGCCGCGCTTCCTGCAGCAGCAGCTCACGCACGACCAGCGCCCGGGCCGCAGCGGTCCACGCCGCCAGCGGCGTCGGCGCCGGATAATTCTGCACCTCACGTGAGATCAATTCGTGAGGGATGATGACGCTATTCACCGCGACTTTTGTGCGCTGCGCACTCGCTAATGCACCCTTCGCTGAGCAGCTCATTTCCTACTCCGCAGGCTCAATGGCAGCACCACGACCCTTGGATGCTAGCGGCCGCCGCGTGCGGACGACCTGATATCCGCGCCGGCCGAGATACCAGACCGGCGCGCTCCAAACGTGCACCAGACGCGTGAACGGGAAAAGCAGGAATATCGTCATTCCGAGGAACAGATGCGCTTTGAAAACCGGATTCGCATCGGCCACCAGCATCCATGTATCGGCCCTGAGCAGCAGAATGCCCTGTGCCCAGTTCATGAAGCGCACCATCTCACCACCATCGAGGTGGCCCATGGAAACCGGAATCGTTGCCAGCCCAAGGAGGAGCTGAACCAAGAGGATCAAGAGAATGCCAGTATCAGCAAACGACGACGTGGCACGTATACGCGGATCCAGAAGCCGCCGGTGCGCGAGCATCACGATTCCCACAAGGCAGGCCAGGCCGGCAACACCGCCGATGACGATCGCCATGATCTGCTTGGCGGTATGGCTGATCCCGACCGCATCGAATACCCAGATCGGTGTTAACAGACCAACGAAGTGACCGATGAAAATGATCAGGATGCCGATGTGAAACAGGTTGGACCCCCACATCAGCTGTTTTCTTCTGAGCAGCTGGCTCGAACCGGATTTCCAAGTGTACTGCTCGCGGTCGAAGCGCAGAATACTGCCGATCACGAACGTGGTAAGGCATACATAGGGGTACCAGCCGAAGACGATATAATTCAAGGCATCCCGCATTTCTAAGGCTCCAGTTCGCGCTCACCCTGAAAGGGGAGAGTTAAGCTCGGGCTGAACGAGTATAGGTGACTGTGGGTCGATTGGCATTTCCGTCCCGCGGTGCCACTCCGGCAGCCGGCCTTCGGGCGGCGCGCAGCTTGCTTGCGATGTTCTCGGCCCCACAATCGGCTGCGGCGCCAGGCCCGAACCTCACCTCCTCGTCCACCCAGGCTACATCGAGCGCGGAGAGGTTGTTCGGATCGTCGTCTGGTGCGGCCAGCAAAGCCTCGAGCATCTCGCCTGCGGGCTGGGATCTGCTGAGGGCCTGCAATGAAGAGAATACCGATGAGTACGGCGCTTTGCGCTTCTTCAGCCGCTGCCGGATGGCTTCGAGAATGTGCGCCGTCTCGCCCAGCAGCTCCCGGGCTTCCTCCTCGGGAATGATCGACAGGAACTCAAGAAAGAGCGGCAGATAATCCGGAAGCTCACTCGAGGCGAGCTCCAAGCCGTTGCGCTCGTAAAGCTGCCCGAGGTCGACCATCGCCTGCCCGCGATCCCGGCTTTCGCCGTGAACGTGCTCGAACAGGTTCAGTGACAAAGAGCGGGTCCGGTCGAAGAGCAGGGTATAGCGCTCCTGCAGCTCATAGAGATCCCACTTTTCGAGTTGATCCAGAATGCGGTCGAGCCGGTCGCGGCACTTCTGCGGCAGGCACGCCTCCTCGTCGAGAGCCGTTCGCATATCCGGAACCGCCGCCTGTAATTCGGCAGAGGGGTAGGTCAAAATGGCAGAGAGAACTTTGAGGGTTTTGTTCATTTTCGATTACCGTTAGCGGGCTCACGCCACTTCCATTGGAGTCTTGGCTCTCTTCGGTCCGCCGAACAGACTTGTTCCGGTCTGCCCATCCGAGCACCCATTGCCGAAGGAGAATCCGCACGAGCCGCGCAGGTCGTACGCATCCTCTCCGAGCTCGCGGTGCGCCGTCGGGATCACGAACCGATCCTCGTAGTTCGCAATCGCCATGATATGGTACATCTCCTCGATCTGACGGCCGGCAAGACCCACTCTGGCCGCGATCTTCTCGTCGATAACGCCTTCGATCGTTTTGGCACGCATGTAGGCGCGCATGGCCAGCATTCGCTCGAGGCATCGTGCGACGGGCTCCTCGTCGCCGGCGGTGAGCAGGTTCGCGAGATACTGGAGCGGAATGCGCAGCGAACGCACATCCGGCATCTCGCCATCCGTTCCCATCTTTCCAGCCTCGGCTGCGGACTGAATCGGGGAAAGCGGCGGTACGTACCAGACCATCGGCAAGGTCCGGTATTCGGGGTGCAGCGGGAATGCCACCCGCCATTCCATGGCCATTTTCCAGATCGGGGACTTTGTGGCCGCTTCCAGCCAGGCATCCGGAACGCCATCTTTGCGCGCTTGCGCGATGACCTGAGGGTCATTCGGGTCCAGGAAGAGACCAAGCTGCGCTTCGTAAAGGTCCTTCTCGTCCTTCACGCTCGCCGCTGCCTCGATGCGATCTGCATTGTAGAGCACCACACCGAGATAGCGGATGCGGCCGACGCAAGTCTCCGAGCAAACCGTGGGCTGGCCTGCCTCGATGCGCGGAAAACAGAACGTGCACTTTTCCGACTTCCCGGAGGACCAGTTGTAATAGATCTTCTTATAGGGGCAGCCCGAAACGCACATGCGCCAGCCCCGGCATTTGTCCTGGTCGATGAGGACGATACCGTCTTCCTCACGCTTGTAGATGGCGCCCGACGGGCAGGCCGCGACACAGGTCGGGTTGAGGCAGTGCTCGCACAGCCTCGGAAGGTACATCATGAACGTATTTTCGAACTGGCCATAGATTTCACGCTGCACGTTCTCGAAATTGTAGTCTTTCGAGCGTTTGGAAAATTCGCCCCCGAGGATCTCCTCCCAGTTCGGGCCCCACTCGATCTTCTCCATCCGCTCGCCGGAGATCAGCGAGCGCGGACGCGCCGTCGGGAAGGCTTTGAGCTCCGGCGCCTCCTGCAGGTGCTCGTAGTCGAACGTGAAGGGCTCGTAATAGTCGTCGATCTCCGGCAGATCGGGGTTTGGGAAGATATTGGCCAGCACGCGCCATTTGCCTCCGATTTTCGGCTCGATCTTGCCGTTGGCCTTTCGCACCCAGCCGCCGTTCCAGCGCTTCTGGTTTTCCCAGTCCTTCGGAAAACCGATTCCGGGCTTCGTCTCGACATTATTGAACCACGCGTATTCCATGCCTTCGCGATTGGTCCAGACGTTCTTGCAAGTGACGGAGCAAGTATGACACCCGATGCACTTGTCGAGGTTCAGCACCATTGCGATCTGCGCGCGGATTTTCATGAGCATTGCCCTCTGCACTTACAGTTGTGTGTCACCGCGGACCTGCGCCCGCGGTCGGGGGCGCAGCGCGCCCCTGCGTTGAAGCTCGTGGATGGCTTCACTCCGCGGCCTCCCGCTGGCCGGCAGGCGACTCGTCGAGCCAGTCGACATTGCGCATCTTGCGCACGATGACGAACTCGTCGCGGTTGGTGCCGATCGTGCCGTAGTAATTGAAGCCATACGACAACTGCGCATAGCCGCCGATCATATGCGTCGGCTTCAGCACCGTGCGTGTGACCGAATTGTGAATGCCGCCGCGCTGGCCAGTCATCTCGGAGCCCGGCACATTTACGATCTTCTCCTGCGCGTGATACATGAGGCACATGCCCTCCTTCACACGCTGGGATACAACTGCGCGGGCGACGAGGGCACCATTGCTGTTATAGGCTTCGATCCAGTCGTTATCGACGAGACCGGCCTTCGCGGCATCCTTCTCGCTGATCCACACGATCGGCCCGCCACGACTTAACGTGAGCATCAGCAGGTTGTCCGTATAAGTTGAGTGAATGCCCCACTTCTGATGCGGTGTAATGAAGTTCAAAATGACTTGTTTTTCACCATTCGGGCGCGTGTTGATCACGGGCTTCACATTCCGCGTGTCGATCGGCGGGCGGTAAACGCAGAGCGCCTCGCCGAACGCGCGCATCCAGAGGTGATCCTGATAGAGCTGCTGGCGCCCCGATAACGTGCGCCATGGAATGAGCTCATGCACGTTGGTATAGCCGGCGTTGTAGCAAACCTTTTCACTCTCCAACCCGGACCAGATCGGCGATGAAATTATCTTCCGCGGCTGAGCTACGATGTCCCGGAACCGAATTTTTTCGTCCTCTTTCGGCAAGGCCAGATGGGTGTGCTCTCGACCCGTGGTGTTGGAGAGCGATGCCCAAGCTTTTACCGCCACCTCGCCGTTCGTCTCTGGCGCAAGCGAGAGGATCACCTCGGCGGCGTCGATATCCGTATCGATGCGCGCCAGGCCCTTGCTCGGGCCCTCCTCGTGAACGACGCCATTGAGCCGTTTCAGGAACTTGACCTCGTGGTCCGTTTTCCAGCTCATGCCCTTGCCGCCATTGCCGATGTTTTCCATCAGCGGCCCGAGCGCCGTGTACTGCTTGTAGAGGTTCGGATAATCGCGCTCGACAACCGTTACGGCAGGCATTGTTTTACCGGGGATCGGCTCACACTCGCCGCGCTTCCAGTCCTTCACGTCGATCGCTTGCGCGATTTCCAGTGGGGTGTCGTGCTGAATAGGCGTAAGAACGACATCCTTTTCGACCCCCAGCACCTCTGGCGCAATCTGGGAAAACTTGCGCGCAATGGCCT
>JAEVZQ010000516.1 GCA_023392135.1 Pseudomonadota bacterium
GCGATCATGTTCGTTCCCGGATTCTGCATCAGATCCAGGTCTGAAAGATCGAGGCGCGCGCCCAGAACACCGATAAGCACGAGCGCTATGACCACGTTCACCGCTGGCCCGGCGAGCGCAACCACGACTTCCTGGCCCGGTTTCTCCGGCATCCGCTCCATGCTGGCCACGCCGCCGATGGGAAGCAGCGTGATGGTCGGAGTTTTGATACCGTACCGCCGGGCGGCAAAGATGTGGCCGAACTCGTGCAGCAGCACGCACAGGAACAGAAGGATGATGAAGACGACGGCGAAGGCGGCCGCCCCTGGCCCGACGGCCATCCACTGAATTGCCCCGAACCAGGCAAGCAGCAGGAAAAAGGTCCAGTGGACCTGGACCAGCGTGCCTCCAAGCCTGAACAGTCTGAGCGACCAGCTCATTTGAAACATCTCTCCGCTGATGACCGAAGGACACGATGGTTGCTTCCGGCAACGCTCGAAGCTTTGATCCAGGTCACAATCGGCTTCAGGTCGTGCGGCTCCATACTGACAACCGCTCGAGCGAGTGGGCGTTCCGCTGCCGGGCATCGGACTTTACCAGAGCACAACACAGATTTGGGATGCCGTCTCGTCCCGCGCGACACGCCGCTGGAGCTTTGCTACTTTCCATCTCTGGACTGATGCACCGACAGCTGTCCCATGTCGCGCCCCCTCGCCCACGCACTGCAATCAGTCGAAATATTCCGCGACCTTTCCGCGGAGGATATGTCCGCACTTGCCGGCGAGCTCGAGGTCCTGGAGATCGGCCGCGGCGAGGCTTTGGTCCGGCAGGGCGATCCGGCAGATGCCCTGTTCATCGTCCTCTCTGGCCGCTTCGTTGTCCTTCGCGATGGCAGGGATACACCCGTTACGGAGATCGCGCCCGACCAGCCGATCGGGGAAATCGCCTTTCTCACCGGGGGTACGCGAACAGCGACTGTGAAAGCCATGCGCGACAGCCTGGTCGTGAGGCTCAGCCGCGAGCAGTTCGACCGGCTTTCCGGTACCAAACCCTCGATCTGGCGCGCGCTCACGGCCACGCTCGCCAGGCGGCTTGCGTCGACAACGGCGGCAGAGCCCGCGCGGAGCGATCCGCGTCCACGCACCATCGGTGTCATTCGCGCAGGCAGCCAGCCCGTGCCAGAGCAGTTCCTGCAGATGCTGACGCGGGCTTTCTCGAGCGGCGAGAGGTCACTGGTCATCAGCTCGACCGAAAGTGTCTCTGCATTGGGGGCAGAGCTGGGCACGCCCGATGCAACGCGTGCCCTCAACATGCTGGAACGCCAGTATCGCTCCGTTCTGTTCATCGCCGATGACGACCTGACGCCCTGGTCCGAGAAGGTCATGCACCATGCGGACATGGTGCTGGCGGTCGGCCTGTTCGACGCCGACCCGGGCCTTAGCCAGCTTGAACGACGCGCAGCCGAGTACCTTGCACCCGAAGCCGTCCGGCTGATCCTCCTTCACCCGCATCAGACCAACATCAGCGGGACGGCGCGCTGGCTCGGCCCCCGATCCTTGTTCATGCATCACCACGTAGCGCT
Source organism: Pseudomonadota bacterium (assembly GCA_023392135.1). GTDB lineage: Bacteria > Pseudomonadota > Alphaproteobacteria > Rhizobiales > Hyphomicrobiaceae > ZC4RG25. The sequence continues at coordinate 1,562 of JAEVZQ010000516.1, forward strand.
CGACATTCCAGGCGATGTGGAGCGTCTGCTACGTTTCGTGAACGGCACCGCGCTCGGGTTCGTGGCCTGCGGCGGCGGCGCGCTCTGCGCGGCACACGTCGGGGTCTACAAGGCGCTCATCGAGGCTGGAGTCCGGTTCGACATCATGGGCGGAACGTCGGCCGGAAGCGCCATGGCCGCGGCATTCGCATTGGGCGGCGCCCCCGACGAGATCAATAGTGCGGTGCACGCCATATTCGTGAGCAACCGCGCCATGGGCCGGTATACCTGGCCGCGCTACAGCCTGCTCGACCATCGCCACTTCGACGACCAGCTCGTCCGCTACATCAGCCACAGCGACATCGAGGACTTGTGGATTCCGTACTTCGCCGTCTCGACCAACCTGTCGCGCAACAGCCTTCACAGCCATCGCGGCGGCGATCTCTGGGCGGCCGTCCGTGCCTCCAGCTCAATTCCGGCCCTGCTGCCGCCCGTCTACACGGATGAAGGCGAGATGCTGGTCGACGGCTGCCTTCTGGACAACGTGCCAGTCGGCGTCATGCGCGATCTGAAGAGCGGACCGAACGTCGTCGTGAGCTTCAATCTACCCCAGCTCGAGCGCTTTTCGGTCGACTACTCCAGCCTACCCTCGCGTGGCGAGCTGATGCGCCGGACCTTCAGCCCGATCGGCCGCCAGGAAATGCCCGATGCGCCCAGCCCGACCGCCGTCCTGATGCGCAGCCTGATGGCTAACCGCCAGGATTTTCAGCGCCATCTGAGTGCTGACGACCTGCTTCTCGTCCCTCCCCTGCCGCAGAACGCCGGTGTCCTCGACTGGCACCGCCACGACGAGCTGATGGATGCGGCCTACCGCTGGACCCGCGACGAGCTCGCCCGCCACGCGAAAGAGGGCCACCCGGTTTTGAAGGGTATTTCCCGCGTGCGCTGACCTTCTATCCGCCACGGTCATTCCGCCGCAGGCCCGTGTCACCGCCACACTCCCGCTCGATCCGCCACATACCAAACCGGGCCCGCGCCTGGGCGGTTTCGCCTGTTAAGCATGCGCGCGCAACCGGCTTGCGGCCGGTCGACAAGATTGATGGGTAAGCAGTCGGACGGCGAACGTTCCCGGCGGAACAGCGGTTCAGTCTCAAGCGGCTTACCCTAACATGAATCGCACTAGTCAAAAGGCTACTTTGATGTTTGCCGACTGCAGTACATCCCGTCAGGCCCCTGCCCTCCCGATCGATGTGTTCGTCGATTTCGACGGCACCATTGCGCCGGATGATCCGACGGACACGCTCTTTGCAAAGTTCGCCGATCCGTCGTGGCTGGACATCGAGGCGGAGTGGCAGGAAGGGCGGATCACCTCGCGTGAGGCGATGGCGCGCCAAGTAGGGCTCATTCGGGCAACGCCGGAAGAGATCGCGCGCTTCATTACGCAAATGAAGATCGACCCGGCCTTCCCGGAGTTCGTGGCGCTGTGCCGCCGCCATGGCGCGCGCGTTACGGTTGTGTCGGACGGGACGGACCTGCTGGTCGAGACCATGCTGAAGACGGCCGGCCTCGAGCTGCCATTCTATGCCAATCGTCTCGTCTGGCAGGGCGGTGACCGTTGGGCTCTGCGCTTCCCGTACATGCGATCCGACTGCCGCATGCGCATGGGCAATTGCAAATGCGCTCACGCGCGGTTCATGGGCATCGGCGCCAAGGTAATGGTCGGCGACGGACGCTCGGACTTCTGCATCGCTGAGCGCTGCGATCTCGTGCTGGCGAAGGGCAAGCTCGCGCCGCACTGCCGGGAAAACGGAGTGCAGCACATCGCGATCAGCAATTTCAGTGACGCCAATGGCGCCATGCTCGCGTGGCTGACCGGTATGTGCGGCGCGCTGACTGCCTGAGTCTATCTGCGCGGCATACCCGGCGGCCTTGCGAGCCGCGCCTGAGCCGCCAGCCGGATCGACGCATTCACCGCTCCGAACCCGGTGTAGCCCCGCCGCTCGACAATTTCGAAGAAGAACCGCTCCTGGAAGCTTGGCGTATAGATCTGGAAGTACTCGGCGCTGCCGTCCCGGTCGTAGAGGATGTTGCCAGCCTTGAGCCGCGCGAGCTCTTGCGCAGTCAGATCCCAGCGGGTTTCCAGGTCATCGTAGTAGTTCTCCGGGATCGGCAGCAGCTCGACGCCGTTCGCCCTGAGCTTCGCGGCCGTCGCATGGATGTCGGCGCAGGAGAACGCGATATGCTGCACGCCGGAGCCGAAGAACTCCTCGACAAATCGGGACGACAGGGTGCGGTTGGATTGCGAGGCGTTCAGCACGATCCGGAGGGCACCGTCCGCCGTCTCGACGACCTGGCTGCGCACCACCCCGCCCGGGTCGATGACGTCCTGCCCCGGCGTCTTCGTCACATCGAGAAGCGACGTGTAGAAGAGCAGCCACGAGAGCATTTCCTCGTACTGCATGGACTGCGAGATGTGATCGACTGCGAGGAGCCCCGCATCGCGGCTGGTTTCTGTTTCGCCAGAAGGAGTGAACTCGATCTCCCAGACGTCGGCCAACGGCTCCTGTCTGTCGAGGAAGTAGATCAGGCTGCCGCCTAAGCCCCGCACCGCAGGGATTTCGAGCTCTCCTGTTCCAACAGCCTGCCGGAACGGCCGGTCGCGCAGCTTGCTCGCGCGCTCGAGCGTGCGGGCCGCGTCTTCTACTTCGAGGCCAATGGCGCAAACGGACGTCCCATGAGTGATGTTGAAGGAATGGGCAAACCCCTCCTTCTCGGCGTTGACGACGAGATTGATATCACCCTGACGCCAGCGCACGACTGATTTCGACTTGTGGACGCCCGTCTTGGCGAATCCGAGCTGAGCGAAAAGGCGCCCGATCGCAGGTGCCGTCGCCTCATCGACGGCGAGCTCGATGAACGCGACGCCTCGGCAGGCTGACCTGGGCGGCAGCTCCGGGAGGCCGGAGATCGATGCGCCGGTGTGCTCCCTGAGCTGGTCGAGAAGGTAGAGCAACGAACGCTGCCCGTCCGTCGCAACCATGCGCGCCGAGCCGGCGCGAAACTGGTCGTTGAAGATTTCCAGCGAGATGAGGCCGTCGAAACCGGTGGCGTGCAGCGCCTCCATGAAGTCCATGAGGGGCAGCTCGCCCTGCCCTGGCAGGCAGCGGAAATGGCGGCTCCAGGAGAGATAATCCATTTCCAGCCGCGGTGCGTCGGTGACCTGCACGAGAAAAATGCGATCGGGCGGGATGGAGCGCATCGGCTTCAGATCCGTTCCGCGGGCCAGAATGTGGAAGGTGTCAAGGATAAGTCCCACCGCAGGGTGATCGGCGCGGCGCACGACCTCCCAGGCGTCACGGTAATCGTTGATATGCCGCCCCCAGGCCAGCGCCTCGAAACCGATACGGATGCCATGCGTGGCCGCGCTTTCCCCAAGCTCATGGAGGTCGGCCGCGGCACGATCGATGCCGCCGATCGACTCCGGGGAAACATTGCTGCACACCAGGAGCAGATCGCAGCCCAGTTGCTCCATCATCTCGAACTTGCGTTCCGCGCGGGCAAGGATCCGCGCGCGTAGCGGCTCCGGCATCCCCTCGAAATCCCGGAAGGGCTGGAAGGTCACCGTTGTGAGGCCTAGGTCCGACACCATCCGGCGCACATCGGCGGTCGTGCCGCTGAACGAGAGGAGATCGTTCTCGAAGATCTCGACGCCCTTGAAGCCTGCCGCGGCGATCGCCTGCAGCTTCTCGTCAAGGGCTCCACTGAGGCTGACAGTTGCAATCGCGGTCTGCATGTCCAGCACCTGCTCGCGAAAGGCTCGGGGGAACAGGCTCGCAGAAATTGCTCAGTTGACAAGCTGTTCCTGTCCACTGCGGGAACGCTCGGACAGCGGACCGCGTTCGCTTGAGATAATATCCCCGCCATTGGATGAGTGATCTGATGCCCAGATCCAGGCGTGATCAGAGCCAGCCGAAGGTTCCGACGGAACGACCCAGCCA
>JAEVZQ010000517.1 GCA_023392135.1 Pseudomonadota bacterium
TGCGGGAACTCATCCCGCTGCAGGCGGGGTCTGCAGCCGCCACGCTTCCGGCACGACAGCCGTCCACGGGTGTCCCAGCACCCCAACTGCGCCGTCTCCCCGCCAGGAGGCGGCGCGTTCTTTATTCGCCACGCGATGCCTCACCCGCGCCGCCTTGCTGGACCGGAACCTCGTCTCTAATCTGCCCCGCTCGCCAAGGTTCGGCCCGGAGCTCGCCAGAGTTCGGTGCCCGACGGACAATGCATGGAGTTGCTGATGCGATTTGAGGGGACGGAAAACTACGTCGCCACCAAGGATCTCACGGTCGCGGTGAATGCGGCCGTTACGTTGCAGCGACCATTGCTGGTCAAGGGCGAGCCGGGCACGGGCAAGACCATGCTGGCCATCGAGGTGGCGAAATCGCTCGGTGTGCCCATCATCGAATGGCACATCAAGTCGACCACCAAGGCACATCAGGGCCTTTACGAGTACGACGCCGTCAGCCGCCTGCAGGACAGCCAGCTCGGTGACGCGCGCGTGAAGGAGATCCGCAATTACATCCGGCGGGGCAAGCTCTGGGAAGCCTTCGAGATGGAGGTCCGCCCCGTCCTGCTCATCGACGAGATCGACAAAGCCGACATCGAGTTTCCGAACGACCTGCTGCAGGAGCTCGATCGCATGGAGTTCTTCGTCTACGAGACGGGCGAGACGATAAGTGCGCGCAACCGCCCCATCGTCATCATCACGTCGAACAACGAGAAGGAGTTGCCGGACGCGTTTCTGCGCCGCTGCTTCTTCCACTACATCAAGTTCCCGGATCCGGAGACGATGCGCTCCATCGTCGATGTCCACTTCCCCGGGCTCAAAGGGCGCCTCGTCTCGGAGGCGCTGAAGATCTTCTACGACATTCGAGAGGTGCCCGGCCTCAAGAAGAAGCCATCAACCTCGGAGCTTCTCGACTGGATCAAGCTGCTGCTCAACGAGGACATAGGCCCCGAGACACTGCGGGAGAGCGACCCGCGCAAGCTGATCCCGCCATTGCATGGCGCGCTGCTCAAGAACGAGCAGGACGTGCACCTCTTCGAGCGGCTGGCGTTCATGGCGCGACGGCAGCAGTAAGCCGTGCTCGACGGATTGCGCGCGCCCTCAGCTGTCGGTGGTCTCCCCGGCCGAGCCATCCCACTCTGGTTGAAGGTCGCGTACACCGGCTTCATGGTCGTGCTGGTGCCGATTTACTGGCACCACTACGGACCGGCCAATTTCTTCTTCTTCAGTGATCTGGCGCTGTTCTTCGTGCTTGCCGCGATCTGGCTGGAAAGTCCGCTGCTGGCTTCCATGCCCGCGGTCGGAACGCTGGCGACGCAGGCGTTGTGGATTGCCGATTTCATCGCCGTTGCGCTCGGAGGCAAGGTCACCGGAATGACCGGCTACATGTTCGACGCCGGCTATCCGCTCTATCTGCGTGCCTTATCGCTGTTCCACCTCTGGCTGCCCGTCCTGCTGGTGTTTCTGGTATGGCGGCTCGGGTATGAGACCCGCGCCTTCCGGGCATGGACAATCATGGCCTGGGGCGTTCTTCTGTTCTCGTATTTTTTGCTGCCCCCACCTGCACCGGACGCCGCCGGTACGGCGCGCAACATCAATTACGTCTACGGCTTCAGCGACACCGAGCCTCAGCCGCTCATGCCACAATGGATGTGGCTGACGATGTTGCTGGCGGCGTACCCGCTCGTCATATTCCTGCCCGCGCATCTGGCGCTGCGACGCTGGATGCCACGAGCCTGAGCAGAACTCTGGTCGGTGCTACTTCGCAGTCCGCAGCGGCTTAATTCTTACATCCGGCACGACGCCTGCGTCCTTCCGGATACGCAGGTGGCTCACCACCTCGAGCACCCCGTCGACGCTTCCGGCAATTTTCTCGGCCCGCTCCTTTAGGGGGTAGTCGTCGACGGTGCCGTTGAGGGTGACCACACCGCGATCGACATCGATGTCGATTTCTGCCGTGTCGATCTCCGGCACCGCCTCCAAACCAGCCAGAACGTCCTCGGAGATGAGGTCGTTGGAACGGCTGCCACGAGGTTCATCGGGCATTCCCGGCCTCACTTGCGAGAATGCTGCGCCGGCTCGGCCCGGCGGCTCGAGAGCGTACCGGACCAGTCCGGCTCGGAAGGCTCGGAAATATCGCGCAGAGCCTCCTGTGCTCCAGGAATATGATCCGTCGCAAGGTCGCCGAGCGCGACGATGCCCACCAGCATCCTGTTGTGGTCGATCACCGGCATGCGGCGGATCTGCTTCTCGCCCATCCGGTGCGCCACATCCTGCGCATCGTCGTCCTCATGGCACCACCAGATCTCGTCGGTCATCACCTCGTCGACCCGCGTCACGTCCGGCGACTCGCCGATCGAGGTGGAGCGGACGGTGATGTCCCTGTCGGTGAGAATGCCCACGAGGCGCTGCCCGTCGCATACCGGCAACACCCCCACATTAAGGTCGTCCATTTTGCGCGCCGCCTCGCGCAAGCTGGCATCAGGCGATATGACCTCGACCTCGCGGGTCATGACCTCTGAAATTTTCATGGAAGTTCCTTGAGTTTCAGGCCTCGAGACACTTGATCTCGAAACGCCACCCTGCCGGTCGGGGTTCCGGCGGAGACCCACATGCAACCGACCCGCGTGGCCGACGTTGAATAGTCGTGCGGGCGTAATGGAGCTGAAGAACTATGGGCTGGGAAACGAGGAGGTTGAGCGGCGACGGGCCCATTCGTAATGGACGCCCCGCCGCAGATCACATCCGGGAAGACGTGCAGGGCCGGCTCGCGGACGATCCCGGCATCGACGCAACCGACATCGAGGTGGAAGTCGAGGGGGCACATGTCATTCTCCGGGGCAGCGTACCGAGCGAGTTCGCGAAGCAGATGGCCGAGGTCATCGCGTTCGAGGCCGAAGGTGTCGCTCGCGTCGAGAATACCTTGATAGTACGTGCGCGCCGCCGCCGGGATGCTCCTCCGCCGCCCACACGGCACGAGCGGGAGAACCCCATAGAGCCGGGCACCGACAGCTACCTGGAGGCCGCGGTCTCGCCGCAGCCGAGCACGCCGGATACGCCTTTCGACCCCGGCAACCGGCCGGGGGTCGGTACGGGCGGCATTCCAGCCGATATGAGCGGCTCACCGGCCGACAGCGGCGTCAACCTGGGCACCGTCCACAAGGAGCCCAGAAAAGACTGAGAAGCCGCCGACATCACAATTTCGTTAGCGCGGTGCAATCGCTTGCCGCCGCTTCGCCGCGTCCCTCATGAAAGCGTCAGTTCGGCGCAGGAAATTGCGCCGAGTAGCGATCCCGATTTAGCTTCATCGGATGGCGATGCGCAGAATTCTTTCTGGTCCTCTTTCGACCGGGCTTCATGTGTGCCCACTCAGTTTCGTGCCGGAAGTCATCTCCGAGACTGGCGCGCGCCATTTGATTACCCTCATCAACCGGCAGACCATGCTGGAAACGCCAGCCGGTATCGAGCCAGCCAATCATCTGCGCATCGCGGTGAACGACATTGTGGCTCCGCAGGAAGGCTCGGTGCATCCGTGCGAAGAGCACGTTGAGGCGCTGCTCCGGTATGTGAGTGCCTGGAACAGGCAAGGACCACTCGTGGTCCATTGCTGGGCAGGGATCAGCCGGTCGACGGCCGCTGCATTCATCACGCTTTGCGCAACAAACCCTCGAACACCCGAGTGGCTGGTCGCGCAGCGGATCAGGCGAGCCTCCCCTACAGCCTGCCCCAATACCCTGCTCGTGCGCCTTGCCGATGAGGCGCTCGGCCGGCGCGGACGTATGCTCCAGGCGATAGAGCGGATGGGGCCGCCGGAGCCGGCGAGCGAGGGCCGCCCGTTCATGCTGCCCGTGCGCTTCGATCGGGAAGTGTGAGCCGCCGGGCACAGCCGGCCCGGCCGAATTAGGCAGTACCCAAATTCGCCACGATCCCTGGGTACTGCGGCGCCGAAGGAGATCGGCGAATGACCTTCGGAGCTCACCTGAAGCAGGCAACGCGAAATCCAGCACGCGAGAGCGAAATACGGGAGCGGCATGAGGTGGCAGCGGTCGAGATCGGCCTCAACGCGGCTATTCTAGCCGTGCGCATGGACGAGCCGGTCGTCCTCGTGGTCCGGCCGCATGGCCAAGGCGATCAGGCAGCCGAGTCACTTCCGTTTGGACCCTTCGATCCCCTCGAACATCGCACCCTCGAAAGGGGGCTGCGCTCGTGGGTGGCCGAGCAGACCGGACACGAGCTCGGCTATGTCGAGCAACTCTATACGTTCGGCGATCGTGGCCGCCACGCCCAGCCCGGCGATACCGGCCCGCATGTGGTCTCGATCGGATACCTCGCATTGACGCGGCCTGGACC
>JAEVZQ010000052.1 GCA_023392135.1 Pseudomonadota bacterium
CTCCGGAGTTCAGTTGGCCGCACGGGCAGCCGCAGGTTTTGAACCAATGCCGCGGCCTCGTTCGATGTCGTACAAGAGGCTGCCGGGGCGCGTATAGAAGGCCCAGGTGAGGGCGATGCAGGTCACGTAGAAGATCAGGAAAACAATGAGGGCTGCCTGCGGGCCCCCTGTCAATGCAATCGAGGTGCCGTAGCCTTTGGGGATGAAGAAGGCGCCATAAGCGGCAACTGCGGATGTAAAGCCGATGATTGCTGCACTTTCCTTTTCGGCCTGGCGGAGGCGCTCCGCCGCCGTTGCCTCCGGCATGAGCCGGTCCATTTCCTTGCGCATGATTGCGGGGATCATCTGGAACGTGGAGGCATTCCCGACACCGGTCATGAAGAACAGGAAGAGGAACATGGCGAAGAAGCCGGCAAAGCTGCCCGCATTCAGGTAGTAGAGGACGCCCAGCACACCGAGCGACATTGCGATGAACACCCAGAACGTGACGCGGGCGCCGCCGTACTTGTCAGCGAGCCAGCCCGATGAGACGCGGGACAGCGAGCCGATCAGCGGACCGAGGAAGACGTAGGGCAGCACGTCGATATTTGGAAACTGCGTCTTGGCGAGCAGCGGAAATCCGGCCGAAAAGCCGATGAAAGAGCCGAAAGTTCCGGTGTAGAGCAAGCACATGATCCAGTTCTGCTTGCGCTGGAAGATCACCGACTGCTCGGCGAACGATGCGCGCGCCGCGGCCAGGTCATTCATCCCGAACCAGGCGGCGAACGCCGAGGCGATTATGAATGGCACCCAGACGAACCCGGCGTTCTGTAGCCAGAGTGGGATCTGGCGCTCGCCCTCACCAACGAGAACGGGATCACCACCCAGAAAGCCGAACACCCCAGCGGTGATGATGAGAGGCACAACGAACTGCACTGCGCTGACGCCGAGATTGCCGAGTCCGGCATTCAGCGCAAGTGCATTGCCCTTTTCAGACTTCGGGAAGAAGAACGATATGTTGGCCATGGATGACGCAAAATTGCCACCGCCGAATCCGCAGGTCAATGCGAGAAGAAGCAATAGCCAGTAGGGCGTGTCCGGATTCTGAACGGCGAGCCCGATGCCGACTGCAGGGATCAACAGCGACCACGTGGATAGCGTCGTCCACAAGCGGCCGCCGAAAATGGGAACCATGAAGGAATAGAAGATCCGCAGCGTGGCGCCCGAAAGGCCCGGCAGTGCTGCGAGCCAGAACAGCTGGTCCGTCGTGTAGGCGAAGCCGATCAGCGGCAGCTTCGCAACAACAACCGACCAGACCATCCAGACCGCGAACGAAAGCAGCAGCGAGGGAATCGAGATCCACAGATTGCGCTGCGCAATGGCCCGGCCTTTCGTCTCCCAGAACTCCTCGTCTTCCGGTCGCCAGTCCTCTATGAGATGCGGCCCGAGCACGCCGGCATGCCGCGGCTCGTGGATTTCCTGCATCTCGGGCAGCTCGGGAAGTTTCTTGAGCTCCGGCTCGAGCGCCCCACGCTCCATGATGCGGATCGACACATGCATCCACACGAGTGAGACTGTGACGATGGCGAACAGCAGCATGAAGCAGCTCTGCCAAAGCCCCGTCAGGTCGTTCAATAAGCCGAAGGCAATCGGCAGAATGAAACCGCCTAGTCCGCCGACTAGCCCAACGACACCGCCGACCGGACCCACGTGGTTCGGGTAGTAAACGGGAATATGCTTATAGACAGCTGCTTTCCCGAGGCTCATGAAAAAGCCGAGCACGAAAATCAGTACTGTGAAGGCGAGGAGGCCGGTTTCCAGACGAAACGTAATCGGCCCGCGCATGCTGCTGACCACGTACTCGGTGGGCGGATACGATAGCAGGAAGGTGCAGACGACGGAGACGCCGAAGGTCCAGTACATGACGCGTCTCGCGCCGTATTTGTCGGACAGATGGCCGCCATAGATGCGGAACAACGAAGCGGGAACAGAGTAGGCGGCGCCGATCATGCCAGCGGTGGCGATATCGAGGCCGTAAGCGCCGATCAGATACCGCGGAAGCCAAAGCGCCAGCGCAACGAACGCACCGAATACGAAGAAGTAGTAGAGCGAAAAACGCCAAACCTGCAGGCTCCTGAGTGGCGCAAGCATTGCCAGCATCGGCTCTGGCTTGATGCCGGCCTTTCGCCGCAATTCGAGCTGGGGCTCATCCTTGGCGAAGACCCAGAAGAGGACGCCGGTTATGGCAAGCACGATCGCCCAAATGCTGGCGACGGCCTGCCAGCCATAGGCGATCATCACAAACGGCGCCACGAACTTCGTTACGGCCGCACCGATATTGCCGGCACCAAAAATGCCGAGCGCCGTGCCCTGCTTCTCTGCGGGATACCATTTCGCGACGTATGCGACGCCGACGGCGAAAGATCCGCCTGCGATGCCTACCCCGAGTGCGGCCAGCAGGAAAGTCGGGTAGTCGTAGGCAAAGGTCAGCAACCATGTCGCAATGGCCGCTGACAGCATGACCGCCGTATAAACCAACCGCCCGCCGTACTGTTCAGCCCACACCCCAAGCAGCAGGCGGATGAGGCTGCCCATGAGGATGGGCGTACCGACGAGCAGGCCGAACTGAGTTTCGCTGAGGTTGAGATCGCGTTTTATCTGGACCCCGATGATGGAGAATATGGTCCATACAGCGAAACAAACGGTGAAAGCCAGCGTCGAGAGCCAAAGAGCGCGGCTCTGGTCACCCGGTCGGGCGGCTGCATGGGCTGTCATGAGAGGTCCCCGAGCTGATCGGCTACGATCACGGCCGACCTTTGGCCTATTGCAGTGTAAGGTATCTTGATTCAGGTCAAGATGAGTGAAATTTGCCAGGAGCGGCTCCGCATTCGACTCAGAAACATGCAACAAAATGATGGAAGATAGTTATTGTTTTTACTATTATCAATTGTATAATTGCTTATTATCAATCTTCTGCTAACCCCGACAGACAACGGTCCGGAAAGGTGCTGCAGTGCGAGCAAGCGATGCTGAGAACATTCGTCGTATCCCGTTGTTCCAGGATATGGACGATCCGAGCTTCGAGAGGCTGGTTGCTCCAGGATACCTGCAGCGCTTTCCCGAACGCGTCGATCTCGTCCATGAGGGCGAGCGCCCGGATTTTCTCCACATCATCCTCGATGGTGCGGTCGAGCAGTTTGCGAGTCACGGTGACCGGGAAACGACACTATCGATCATCCGCGCCCCGGCGGCGTTCATTCTCGCCGCGGTCGTGCTCGACCAGCCGCACTTGAAGTCTGCACGCACGCTTACGCCGTCACTCATCGCTCTCATTCCGGCCGAAGCCGTGCGCGAAGTGTTTCAGGATGACCCGGCGTTTGCCCGGGCCGCCCTGCGCGAGCTGTCCGTACGCTATCGGGCGATCGTGAAGGACCTGAAAAACATGCGGCTGCGGCCGAGCCTGGAGCGGCTGGCCAGCTGGATTCTGCACGCAGATGCCGAAGCGGGTGGAAAAGGCACGTTCACGATCCCGATGGAGAAGCGTTCACTCGCCTCGCAGCTCGGGATGCGGCCGGAGAACCTGTCGCGCAATTTTGCAGAGCTTTCGCGCCACGGCGTCAAAGTCGACGGCCGGCGGGTTCGGATCGACAACATAGCGGCCCTGACAGAGCTCGCACATCCGAACCCACTTATCGATGATCCCGAGCTCTATCTCGCTGAAAACAAACAGGGCTGAAGGATATGCGTCGAGGCTGCACCTGAATCGTCCGGTTTCGCTATGCCGACTGTGGCTGCCGCCGTCGCTCGATTGAAAAGAGCAGGGCACCGGGACGTACATACTGGAACCAGGTGAGCGCGATGCAAGAAAGATAGTAAATCAGAAAGCCCCAGAGCGCGGCCTGCGCGCCCCCGGTCGACGCAAGCGAAATACCATAGGCACTCGGAATGAAGAAGGCGCCGAACGCCGCAATGGCCGACGTGAAGCCGATGATCGCAGCGCTCTCCTTCTCGGCGTGCCGCTGACGCTCGCCCGCCGTCGCCCCAGGCATCAGCCCCTCCATCTCCTGCCGCATGATGACGGGGATCATCTGGAAAGTGGATGCGTTACCCACCCCGGATACGAAGAACAGGAACAGGAAGCTCGCCAGAAATAGCGCAAAGCTGGCGACGCTCAAGGCATACAGAACACCGAGCACACCGAGGACCATCAGGACGAACACCCAAAAAGTGACCCTTCCTCCGCCGTAACGATCAGCAAGCCAACCAGTGCCCGAGCGGACCAACGCACCGATGAGAGGCCCCAGAAACGCGATCTTCAACGCGTCGACCTCGGGAAACTGGTTTTGCGCGAGCAGCGGAAACCCGGCAGAAAACCCGATGAACGAACCGAAGGTGCCGGTATAGAGCCAGCACATGATCCAGTTGTGCTTACGCTGGAAGATCACCGATTGCTCTGAAAAAGACGATTGCGCCGTTTCGATGTCATTCATTCCGAACCAGCAGGCGAACGCTGCCAAGGCGATGAATGGCACCCAGATGAAGCTTGCATTCTGAAGCCAGATCGGCATCACCCCGCTTTCCGTTTGCACGTACTGCGGCCCACCGCCGAGCCAGCCGAACATGCCGACCATGATCACGAGTGGAGCGACGAACTGCACGACGGAGACGCCGAGGTTGCCGAGTCCGGCATTGAGTGCCAAGGCGTGGCCCTTCTCGCTGCGTGGGAAAAAGAAAGAGATATTGGCCATGGAAGACGCGAAATTGCCGCCACCGAAGCCGCAGAGCAAGGACAGCAGCAGCAGAAGCCAATAAGGCGTGTCGGGGTTCTGAACGGCAAGACCGATGCCAATCGCGGGTATCATCAGCGACCACGTGGTGATCGTGGTCCAAAACCGGCCGCCGAACACCGGGACCATGAAAGCATAGAAGATCCGCAACACCGCTCCAGACAGGCCCGGCAGCGCGGTCAGCCAGAACAACTGGTCTGTCGTCAAACGGAAGCCCGCCGCCGGCAGTCTGGCAACGATGACCGACCATATCATCC
>JAEVZQ010000101.1 GCA_023392135.1 Pseudomonadota bacterium
TAGATGCTCATCGAGGAGGCGACGACGATCCGCTCGACCGGATTGTCGATAAGCGCTTCCATGAGGACGGCTGTTCCGCAGTCATTGGCGCTGACGTAGCGTTCGACGGCGTACATGCTCTGGCCAACACCCACCTCGGCTGCGAGATGCACGACCTTGTCGATGCCCTTGAGGGAGCGCCTCACGATATCCCGATCCCGCACGTCGCTGATGATCGTCTCTACGTCGGCGCCGAGCGATTGCGCACCGGCGAAACGGCCATGCACCTGCTCATTGAAATTGTCGAGGATTCGGACACGGGAGCCGCGCTCCAGGAGTGCTCGCGCGAGATGGCGCCCGATGAAGCCACCGCCCCCGGTGATCAGAACTCTTTCAGACATGTTTCCGGTCTCTCGTCTTACGCGTCCGAGTTGCGATCGACGAGCTTATTGAATCGGCTTTCGTGCCCCGAAATCTCGTCCTGATACAAAAAGGCGAGACTTCTTTCTTCGAATATGCGGAAAAAGTCGTCCCAGGAGATCTGCTCCAGATTTTCGTCCGGCTCCTGGAAGTCGATCCGCAGGATTCCGCCTTCGCCGCGGGTCCTCACGATAGAGGGACGTCCGCCGCGCGCCTCCGCCCATCTCCGGATTTGGTCATGGTCGGTTGTGGTTTTCGCTTGTGACACGTGCCTCTCCACACCGATGCGTCGCCTGAGCATTGAAACGCATGGCAGGTGGCTTGGTTCCCCCACGCTGCTGAGATGCCGATTGAAGCACCGGGCGAGCGGTTGCTGATTTGTGCGGCCGTGCAAGCCGGAACACAATCGGCCGCTCGTGCGTTCAACCGGCACGTTCGTACCAGACAAGCACCAGACGAGTGTTCCCGATTTTCGAAGTTCGCGAGAAAATTCGCTTGAGCCAGATGCTCGCGAGCACCGGCGAATTCCTCGACCATCACACTGGCCTGCACCCCGATTTAACCCTTTGACGGAGTCTTCGCCTTGTGCGCCAAGAATGTTCGCGTGGGGATCGTCGGGGTTGGGAATTGTGCGTCCTCTTTCGTCCAGGGATTGACCCATTACCGCAACTGTAGTGCCAACGAGCCACCGCCCGGGCTGATGAATGCTGAGGTGGGTGGCTATCGTGTGGGCGATATCGAGATCGCAGCCGCATTTGACGTCAACGCGGCCAAGGTGGGCCGCGATGTCGCGGATGCCATCGTCGCACCGCCTAACAACACGTTCCAGTTCGCGACCGTCCCTAGCACGGGAATAAAGGTCAATCGCGGACCTCTGCTGGACGGCATCGGTAAGTACCTCAAGGACGAGATCGAAATCTCCGCCGAGCCGGAGGTCGACGTCGCCGAGACGCTGCGTCAGAGCGGCACGGAGATCGTTGTGTCCTATCTTCCGGTCGGCGCGGAAAAGGCTACTCAGCATTACGCTCAAAGCGCACTCGATGCCGGATGCGCATTTGTTAACTGTGTTCCGGTCTTCATTGCCTCCAACCGCGCATGGCGCGAGCGCTTCGAAAACGCAAAGCTGCCGATCATAGGCGATGACATCAAAAGTCAGGTCGGCGCCACGATCGTCCATCGTGTCCTGGCCAACCTGTTCCGCGAACGCGGTGTTCGGATCGATAGAACGTATCAACTGAATTTCGGCGGCAACTCAGATTTCAAGAACATGCTCGAGCGCGAACGGCTCGAATCCAAGCGGATCTCGAAGACGCAGTCCGTCGTCAGCCAATTCGAAACGCTGCCCGAAAACGGGAACGTACACGTTGGTCCGAGCGATTTCGTTCCTTGGCTCACCGATCGCAAATGGGCCTACATCCGGCTCGAGGGGACGACCTTCGGCGGTGTGCCGCTCAACGTGGAGCTGAAGCTCGAGGTCTGGGATTCGCCGAATTCCGCGGGCGTCGTCATTGATGCCGTCAGGTGCGCCAAGCTGGCCATGGATCGCGGCATCGGCGGAGCCTTGGTCGGGCCTTCGAGCTATTTTATGAAGTCACCGCCGCGGCAGTTTCCCGAGCCGGAAGCGCGTGCGCTGACGCTTGCCTTCATGCGCGGCGATGGGGACTACGAAAAGAATTGATGCTCAAAATGGCGAGCCTGCGGTGAGCGGCCCGAGCCCCAGGTGTTTGGCGGCCGTAGCGCCTATGTCGGCATAGCTTTTCCGCCGACCGATCGGGCGAGGGTTTTGGCCGGCCCCGTACGCGAGAATGGGCACCTGCTCACGTGTGTGGTCGGTTCCCTTCCAGGTCGGATCGCAGCCATGGTCCGCGGTGATGATGAGCAGATCGTCGGGACGAAGCAGCCCGAGCAGCTCCGGCAAGCGGGCGTCGAATTCTTCCAGTGCGGCTGCATAGCCCGCAACGTCGCGACGATGTCCGTAGTCGGTATCGAAGTCGACGAAGTTGGCGATGAGCAGCCCACCGTCGGCCAGCGATGAAAATCCTTCGAGCGTGCAGTCGAACATGGCCATATTGCCTGCGCCCTTTAGCACGCGGCCGGTTCCGGAGTGGGCAAAGATATCCGCAATCTTGCCGATGCTCACGACGTCGCGCTCAGCGGCGGTGGCACGATCCAGGATCGTGGGTGATGGCGGCGGCACGGAGAAATCGCGCCGGTTCGGAGTGCGCTGGAAATTGGCGGCCGAGCCGCCCAGGAACGGGCGTGCAATCACGCGTCCGATCCGCAGCGGATCCACGAGCCGGCGCACGATGGCACACAGATCATAAAGGCGTTGAAGCCCGAATGCCTCCTCATGGGCGGCGATCTGGAAAACGCTGTCCGCCGACGTGTAGCAGATGGGCTTTCCCGTTTTCAGATGCTCAACGCCCAGCTCCTCGATGATCGCGGTGCCGGATGCATGACAGTCGCCAAGAATGCCCGGCAGGCTGGCCTCCTTGCAGATGGCCGACACGAGATCTGGCGGAAAGCATGGTCTCGTATGCGGAAAATAGCCCCAGTCGAAATCAACGGGTAACCCGGCAATCTCCCAATGCCCGGATGGCGTATCCTTGCCGCGGGACGTTTCCATGGCAGAACCGAAACGCGCCTGCAAAGCCTCGCCCTCGAGCCCCGGGGGGATGCGGCCCGTGGCGGTTTCGCACGCCCGGCCGAGCCCGAGGCTGACCAGATTGGGCACGCGCAGCAGCCCAGACCGCAGCCCTGCGCGGTCTCCTTCTCCGACTGCGCAGCGCTCCGCGATGTGGCCGACCGTGTCCGCGCCCTCGTCATCGTAACGTGCTGCATCAGGTGCACCGCCGATGCCGACCGAATCCAGCACGAGAACCGCAGCGCGTGGCATGGTGTTTCGTATTCCTCGAGCATTGGATCGCAAATTGGCAACGCACGTGAGCACCCGATCGTTCGGCAGTGAGTTGTTCACACCGATCAGCCCGTGCGGCGGACAAAATAGGTGATCCCGTCCCACCAGTCGAGATCGCGCGTGCCAATACGGATAGGTGCAAGCCCTGCCTCGCCGGCATGGCGGCTGAACGCGTCAGCGCTTGCGGCGGCGTCTATTCCATAAGCGTAGTTGAAAGCGACGAGCGCGCCGCCTGTTTTGAGCACGCGGCGGGCTTCGTGAATGTGTGCGCTGGCAACATCCTCACCAGCGAGCACGATGTATGGAAAGCTGTCGACGGCCAGCACGAGGTCGAATGTCTCGTCAGCGAACATTGCCAGGTCGCGGCCGGGTGTCTTTGCGAAAACGACATTCGAAAAGCCCGCGCACCTTCGCTGGGCAGTCTGTAGCATCTTCCCGGATACGTCAGTGCCGACCACGGCGCGAACCTCGCTGGCGAGGGCGGCGCAGACCCGGCCTATGCCGCAACCGAGATCCAGCACGGTTCGATCTTTGCCGAGCAGTCCCCATTCGCTGAGCTTATTGACGAGACTCGCGGTCGCGAGGTCCAGCAGTTTAGGGGAGCCTAGTGAGTAGAGCGCAACACCGGCCTCCGGTGATACCTCTGCCAATTCGTCGAAGATTCTGGTCCACTTCATCTCGCTGGAGACATTCTGGTGGTCAGCCAATGTGAGCACGGACTTGACTGTTTCAAAGGCGCTTTTTGCGCCGAGCCATAATGATGCAAGCCGGTCGATTGGATCGGAAGCAATCAGCGCTTTACGCGCATAGGAGACTGCTCGGTCGATCTCGTCAGCAGACTTCGCGCCAATCATGAGCCGCATCAGGGCGACATTTGGTGGAAGCTCTCCGCTGTCACAGGCTTCGAGCGGCTGGCGGAAGCGTTGCGGCAGAACATCCAGACCTGTGTCAGCCGGGAACGTGGGCACGCACCTTGCTCCTCGTGAATGTCCGCCGGACAGAGTACCGGTCAACGGCGCCCCACGCATATTTGTAGGTCTCTCCGCCGCGGAGGAAATGGAGTTCGCCAACTCCATCCTGCAGTGCGTTCTCTATGGCGTGGCCGAGCAGAACCGTGCCTGGGCTGTAGAAAGAAAACCGTGGATCAAATCCGCCGATGTACGCATAGGCGTGGCCGCGATCGGAAAACCCGTAGTAAACGCCCGCGACTTCATCGCCGACCTTCAATGCAAAAAGCCGGGCGAGTTTGCGGTCGATCAGTTCTGGAAGCGTGCTGCGATGGAACGTCTTGATGC
>JAEVZQ010000146.1 GCA_023392135.1 Pseudomonadota bacterium
TCCTTGTCCTGACTGCGCTGGTGGTCGTCGCCGAAACGAGCCGCGACTTGATGCAGCCGCTGCCCGCGCCAGGCCGCCAGGCAATCTTGCTCGATCCGACCGCTCTCCCGGGATACGCGGCCCATACGACGCTGCGCATGCTCGCCGCAATGGCGCTTTCGCTAGCGTTTACTTTCACGTATGCGACGTGGGCCGCAAAAAGCCGCCGCGCGGAGCGCATTCTGATCCCTCTGCTCGATATTCTTCAATCCGTGCCCATTCTCGGATTCATCTCGGTCACTGTCGTCTTTTTCATGTCACTCGCACCCGGACGCCTCCTCGGCGCCGAGCTTGCTGCCATTTTCGCGATTTTTACGAGTCAGGCCTGGAACATGGCCTTCAGCTTTTATCAGTCGCTCCGCACTGTGCCCGATGAGCTGAGGGAGGTCGCAGACTGCTTCCGCTTTTCCTCCTGGTTGCGCTTCTGGAAGCTCGAAGTGCCATTCGCGATGCCGGCGCTTACCTGGAACATGATGATGTCCGCATCGGGCGGTTGGTTCTTTGTCGTTGCTGCGGAAGCGATCAGCGTCGGCGGAACTAACATCAGGTTGCCCGGAATCGGCTCCTATATTGCGGTGGCCGTCGAGCAGCGAAATCTTGCCGCCGTCGGGTGGGCGGTAGCGACGATGCTCGTCGTGATTCTGATTTACGATCAGATCCTCTTTCGTCCCCTCATCGCGTGGTCGGACCGGTTCAAATACGATCAGGAGGCCGGCGAAATTCAGCGCCGCCCCTGGATGCTCACGATGCTGCGCCGCTCGCGTCTGGTCGCCATCGCGTCGATGCCCCTCGGCAATGCCTGGGAATGGAGCTACCGGACACTGCGCATTTCAAACGGTACGAGCCTGAAAAGTATTCTGCCCGCATTCCCGGCAAGTTGGTTCCAACGGGTCTGGTATGCAGCACTCACAATTGCCGTCGTAGTCGGCCTCTGGCGGCTGTTTCAGTTTGAACGGACGAGCGTTTCGGTCGACGAGCTCGGAACGGCGCTCTTGTACGGGCTCGCGACCATGACACGCATCTTCGTCCTGATCGGCATCGCAAGCCTGATCTGGGTTCCGATCGGGGTATGGATCGGCATGCGGCCCGGGGTGGCACGAGTTGCACAACCTGTTGCGCAGTTCATGGCGGCGTTTCCGGCAAATCTCTTGTTCC
The DNA here is from genome assembly GCA_023392135.1 of Pseudomonadota bacterium. GTDB lineage: Bacteria > Pseudomonadota > Alphaproteobacteria > Rhizobiales > Hyphomicrobiaceae > ZC4RG25. The sequence goes on from JAEVZQ010000146.1 coordinate 1,195, forward strand.
CAATCGTTGTGGTCGGCATCGCGACCTTCAATCTCGATCCGAATATCTGGCTCAGCCCGCTCATGATTCTGGGAACGCAGTGGTACATCCTGTTTAATGTCATCGCCGGCGCTTCGAGCATTCCCGGCGAGCTACGCGACATCGGCACAAATTTGAACGTTCGCGGCTGGCTGTGGTGGCGCCGGATCGCGCTGCCGGCGATCTTTCCCTACTACCTGACCGGTGCCATTACCGCTTCCGGCGGATCCTGGAATGCAAGCATCGTCGCCGAAGTGGTGAGTTGGGGATCAGTCGAGTTTGAAGCCCAGGGCCTCGGCGCCTACATCGCGAAAGCGACTTCAGCGGGGGATTTCCACCGCATCGCCCTCGGCATTGCCGTCATGAGCGCCTATGTGCTCATCATCAACCGTATGTTCTGGCGTCCGCTCTATCGCTACGCCGAGCGCAAGTTCCGGCTTGGCTGACAGGAGGCCAAATGGGCGCGGCCCCTCTTCTGGAAATCCGAGGCGTTCGAAAAGCCTTCGCCAAGCCGGACGGCGGTGAGCTTCTGGTTCTGGATGGGATCGATCTGACGTTGCGCGAGGGCGAAATCATTGGACTTCTCGGCAGATCGGGGTCGGGCAAGTCCACACTCCTGCGATTGATTGCGGGGCTGACCCGGCCCGCCGCCGGCGAAATCCATTACATGGGCGCACCCGTACAGGGCCCGACGCCTGGCATTTCGATGGTGTTTCAGAGCTTCGCCCTGTTTCCCTGGCTGACTGTTCTCGAAAACGTCTCGATCGGACTAGACGCTCTGGGTCTTCCGCGCGAAATTATCAGACAGCGCTCACTCGACGCCATCGATTTGATCGGACTTGACGGATTCGAGTCCGCCTATCCGCGTGAGCTTTCCGGCGGCATGCGCCAGCGCGTTGGTTTTGCACGCGCACTCGTGGTGCACCCCGAAGTCCTGCTCATGGACGAGCCGTTTTCCGCACTCGACATTCTCACTGCCGAAACGCTTCGCTCGGATTTTCTCGACCTGTGGTCGGAGGGCCAACTGCCTATCAAGGCGGTCGTTCTCGTCACCCATAATATCGAAGAGGCCGTTCTGATGTGCGACCGCATTCTGGTGTTTGCCAGCAATCCCGGACGCATCTCCAGTGAGATCAAGGTCGATCTCGATCACCCTCGCGACCGACTCGAGCCCGGCTTCCGCGATATCGTCGAGCGGATCTATGTCGTCATGACCGCGAAGCCTCCGACAGAGCATGCTGGCGCGCGCGCTGAGCGGTTTCCGGGAACTGGCATCGCAACCATCTTGCCTGAGGTGTCGACAAATCTGATGGCGGGGCTGCTCGAGGCCGTTGCCGGACCGCCGCATAACGGCGACGCCGATCTCCCTCTCATCGCCCATTCGCTTCAAATGGATATCGACGAGCTTTTTCCGGTCGCAGACACCCTGCAAATGCTCCGGTTTGTCGAGGTCGCCGGTGGGGACATCAAGCTTCTGCCTGACGGGCTGAAATACGCAGGAGCTGGTCTGGACGAGCGCAAGCGTCTGTTCGCTGATCATCTGCTGATGTACATAAATCTGGCCGGACACATCCGCCGCATTCTCGAGGAGCGCCCAAGTCACAGGGCCCCATGGCATCGGTTCGCGGACGAGCTCGAAGATCACATGACACCCGAGTCGGCGCAGCACACGCTGCGCGCCGTAATAGGCTGGGCCCGATACGCCGAGGTGTTTGCCTACGACGATCGAGCCCAGATGTTCAGCCTCGAAAATCCTTAACTTGGACGATCGGTACTACGCGAGTGTACCGTTCGGTTCGATGCGCTGGCTTGAGCCATATTGCGCGCGATCACTGGTCGGGCCGTCTGGCGTCCCAAATGACGCGTGATAGCGAGCATGAAGGCGCGGCATGCATCAGCGTGCCGCCATTGCCCGGCTCCGTAAAAGATGTACTATGTTGCCATCTTAACTTTGTCCTGCAAGTGGTCACACTTGGCGGACGTGCGGTCTGATCGCTTCCCCGAGGATGCAATGGACTTCCCCGACTTTTTTGCCGCGGCGCCGACCGTCACGCTGCGCGACCCGCTGGCCGCATTCCTGGGCGCCTCGAAGAGTGGCGTGATGACCTACAGCTATGCCGACGCCGTGAAGCTCGCCGGGCACTCCTGCCCCACGGTCGCCTGTGCTTATCTGATGGTGCGCCGCGGACTTGGCTTTCTTTATGGGGATGAACTGCCCGAGCGTGGGGGCGTCGAGGTCTATCTGCGCGATGGGCGCGAGCAGGGCACCACGGGCGTAATCGCGGCCGTCGCAACACTGATCACCGGTGCCGCGCCAGAGACCGGCTTCGATGGCCTGGGGGCCAGCCACCGTTTCTCGCGCCGTGACCTTCTGCACTTTGAAGCGCCGATCGATGGCCTCCTGGCGATGCGACGGCGCGACAATGGCCGCGGCGTGGCGCTCGACATCGACATGGCCAGAGTGCCGTCGGACCCCGCGATGGGGCCGCTATTCGCCAGGGCCTTGACTGGCCAAGCAGATGGGGATGAGCGGTCCCGCTTCGCAGCACTCTTTCAGGGCCGCGTGGCGCGTATGCTGCTCCAGCACGCCGACGATTCAATTTTGATCCAGGCCCGCGGGTGGGAGGCTATGGCATAAACGCCAGCCGGGAATGCCGTGAACCATTTCGCGCTCCTCGTCCTGCATCTGTTTGCCGCGATCATGTTCGTCGGCACGGTTTTCTTCGAAGTTCTGATACTCGAGGGTATCCGCAAACCGGTCGGACGCGAGGCGATGCGTAAGGTCGAGCTTGCGATCGGGCAGCGTGCCCGGCGTCTGATGCCGTTCGTCATGCTGGTGCTTTACGGTGCGGGCATCAGTATGGCTTGGCAATACCGCGGTGCTCTCTCAGATCCCTTCTCCAGCAGTTTCGCCCTTCTGCTTTGGCTCAAAATCGCGCTCGCCATCAGCGTTCTGGCGCATTTTCTCACCGCTATTTCACTGAGCGGCACCGGCAAGCTCAAATCACGGCACTTTCAGATTATCCACGTCAGCGTCTTCTGCCACGTTGTGCTGATTGTCTTTCTGGCCAAGGCCATGTTCTACATCAGCTGGTAGAGCCGCCAGTCGCCTCCATGTCGGGGACAATTGCCGGGGCGCTTGGTCCAACTAGTGGAGCGAATTTGACATTTGATCCCCGTTTGCGGCACGTGCCGTATCAAATGTCAAATTCAAATGCTCCACTAGACCAAATAGTTGCTAGTGGTCCTTTTGATTCCGACATTTGCTCTCGAGC
>JAEVZQ010000527.1 GCA_023392135.1 Pseudomonadota bacterium
GTCGATGCCTGCCGTCTCTTTGATTGCGCTGGCGGTCGACCGGGTACTTTTCCGACCGTTGCGCGTGCGTGTCGCCTCGCTCGTGCTCCTCGCCATGGCCTCGCTCGCTGCCTCCTTCTTCCTGCGCAGCGCGATCTACCTCGTTTGGGGGTCGGACTTCTTCTTCTACTATCCGGGCCGGGCCAATCCAGCGATCGATTTCCCGCTGGGTATTCGCGTGCAGGCCGATCAGATATTTGTGTTTCTATTGGCCCTGGTCCTGGTCATCTGCACTTGGTTTCTGCTTGAGCGCACGCGCATGGGTAAGGCGATGCGCGCCACCGCCAACAACCCCGATCTGGCGCAGGTACGCGGCATAAACACCGAGCGGGTTATCGCCTGGACCTGGATTGTCGGTGCCAGTCTCGCCGCTGCCGGGGGGGTGATGTACGGTCTGGCCTCTCAACTGCGGCCCGAGATGGGGTTCTGGCTGCTCCTGCCCATGTTCGCGGCGGCGATACTGGGAGGGCTGGGGAGCCCCGTCGGGGCTATCGTAGGGGCGATCATCATCGGAGTGGCTCAACAGGTGTCATCCTCGTTTCTCAACCCCGCATACGGGCCGGGGGTCGCGTTGATCCTGCTGGTGATCGTACTCGTCCTGCAACCCCAGGGCCTCTTCGGGCAGAGGGGAGACTGAGATGGCAACTGCCGATCTGGCGCGCGCCGCCTTTCTCTTCCTGCCGCTGGTACTGCTCGGGCTTCTGGTTCTGCCGGGACGATTGACGTTGCGCGTGCCGATAGCGCTGCTGGCAGCGGCCGTCGTGGCGCTGGTGCTGCCGGTGTTGCTGCCGCGCGGGGGCCTGACCTATCTCGCGTCCTTCTCGACCATGGCGGGGATCTACGCGATCCTCTGTCTCGGCCTGAACAGCCAATGGGGTCTGACGGGTCACGTCAATTTCGGCGTTGCCGGTTTCTTCTCGATCGGTGCCTTCACCTCGGCGCTCTTCACCACGACGATGCCGCAGGGTGCGCTCGCCGCCTATTCGCAGCAGGCTTTCGGGCTCGGCTGGCCGATGATTGCCGGAGTCCTGATGGCCGGCGTGGTGGCGGCAGCGGCGGGCTTTCTCATCAGCGTTCCTGTGCTGCGCCTGCGCACGGACTTCCTCGCCATCGCGACGCTCGGCATTGCCGAAGTCATCCGTTTTATCTTTCAGAACGAGCGCTGGCTGGCCAACGGGCCGCAGCCGATGCGCGGCATTCCGCGCCCGTTCGACTGCGTTTTCGCGGATCCGGCCTGCAGTTGGCTGCCCAGCGGACTAGCGCGCTTCGTCGCGCCGCTCGCACCGCGCGACTATGTTTTCCTCTATCTTGTGATCGTGGCGCTGATCCTCGCAGTGGTGTTCCTGCTGCTCGAGCGCATCTCGCGTTCGCCCTGGGGACGTTTGCAGCGCGCCATCCGGGACGAGGAGAACTCGGCAGCGATGAGTGGCAAGAACGTGCCACTGCGCCGGATCGAGTCCTTCGTGCTGGGCAGCTTCATCATGGGTGTCGCTGGCGCCGTTTACGCCCATTACGTGGTCAGCATCGACTACAGCCACTTCAACCCGCTCTTCGCCACCTTCATCGTCTGGGTGATGGTGATGCTGGGGGGCAGCGGCAACAACAAGGGTGCGATTCTCGGGGCCTTCGCGGTCTGGGGCGTCTGGAGCGGGGCGGCGTTTATGATCGACGTGGCGAGCCCGGCGCTCCAGGCGATCTCTTCGGACCTGCCTTCGCGCGGCGCCTATTTGCGCTGGATGCTGGTGGCCCTGATGCTTGGGCTGATCGTGCTGTTCCGCCCGCAAGGGATCATCGCGGAACGCAAGAAGGTCTCGGATTTCATGTCCGACGGTCGGTAGAGCCCCGAAGCGCCCGCAGGCCGATGAAAAACCCCGTCGATGTTTCGGCGGGGTTTTTTCCATGCGTCCGACGCCCCGAGCGAATCGAAAGGCCCCGCGCAAACGCGAGGCCTTTGTCAGAGATTCGACGAGCGCCCGGAGGCGCCCGTTTTCGTCAGGCAGCTGCGCCTATTCCGAGGCGATCTTGTCGGCGGGTACGATCCGCACGTTCTCGTCGCCGGTCTCGGTAAATTTCCAGACCGCCACCGGCGTCTTGACGTCGCCGTTCTGGTCGAAGTCGACCGAGCCACCGGCACCGACATAGTCGATTTCCTGCTTTCCCTTGAGCAGTTTCAGCGCCTTCGTGATCTCCGCCTGGCTGCCGCCGATGATCCGCTCACCCGGCGGGTTGCCGATCGGGCGCAGACGGTCGGCGAGTTGGCGGCCGGTGATCTCGGACGGGTCGGTAATCCCGTCTGCGACCGCCTTGGCCAGCGCCAGCCCGATCACCATCGCCGCGTCATAGGTCGTTTCCGAGAAGGGCGGGATGCGATCCTGTTTGGTGGCTGCGCGATAGGCCTCGGCGAAGTTCTTGTAGCTTTGTGATTCCGGGTCAGCCGAAGGCACGGTGCCTAGCTTGCCCGCGAGGTCCTTGCCGCCCACCGCACTGAGCACATCGGCGGATCGGTTGGCATCGGTGAACTGCCAGCTCGTGTAGCCGAAGATGTCGCGGCTCTCCTTGAGCATCGTGGCGGTATGGGCCGGATATGTCGGCAGCACCAGCACGCCGGGCTTGCCCTGCAACGCCGCATTCAGGATCGAGCGATAGGTCGGCTGCACTTCCTCGGGGTGGGCGACCTGGGCCAGCACCTTTCCACCGCGCTTTTCGAAGGCGGCGGCAAAGGCATTGGAAAGACCCTGCCCATAGGGGTTGTTGATATAGATGGTCGCCGCGGTGTCGAACTTGTAGCCGTCGATGATGTTGCCACGGGCAAGGTCTGCCGCAACCACGCCCTGCAGGGCATCGGAAGGACTCGTGCGGAACAGCAGATCCTTACCCTCGTCCTCGGGGAGAACTGAAACCAGCGGCGAGGTCGTGCCGTTGCCCACCTGCAGCACGCCAGAGGGAAGCGTGACCGACGTGGCGACCGCCACTGTCACGCCGCTCGACCAGGCGCAGATGATGGCTGGCACGCCATCGGCCTCGACCAGCTTGCGAGCAGCCTCGATGGCGGGTGTCGGCAGTGTGTTCGAATCTTCCGCTATGAGGCGATCGACGATCGGGCCGCCGAAGACCTCTTCGGCAGCCTTGTTGACTTGGTTCAAGGCCAGCTGCGCCGCATCACGGAAGAAGGGGCCAAACTCGGCGCCAGAGCCGGTGAAGGCGACGATCTGGCCAATCGGGACCTTCGGCGGCGCGCTTTGCGCCCAGAGCGCGCGGGGCATCGTGACGCTCAGCGTCAGCGCCCCGCCGGCAGCGCCCGCGGTCTTGAGAAAATCGCGGCGACCCGCGTTCTTAGGTGATAAATCGGACATCTAGTCTAATCCTCCCAATGAGATGCGCGGGAATCGGCCTGAAGAAATCGAGTCCCGGCTAGGCGAGCACTCAAGCCATATCACAATCGTCAGCCAGAGCCATCCTTTCATCGACCCTAGACTAGCACCAGCATTGTGCCTGCCACGCCGGACGGCAAGATCACTTATGAGCAGATGTAAGCTCTACGGCTGAAAACTGCGCACGATGAAGGGGAAGAGCTGGCAAGCGCTCTTCCCCTTTTTTATGTGGTCCTGAGTGAAACTCCTTTTCACCCTTCGCGCACTTATTGCGGAACGCAGAAACCAACCGCTGCCGCACATTCCCGATAATCGGGGGCGCGGCAGCTTCCAAAGTGTGATTTGAAATAAATTGCTTGCTTCCTGCTGAACCCGTTCAGCGGCCTTGCGATTGCGACATGAATTCCGTCATCAGGTGGCGCTCACAACGCAGCAGGGCCTCGGGCACCGGCCGCCCGGCAGCCGAATAGGACCGAATGTGATTCTGTACGCGGGCATACGCATCACGCAGATCTTCAAAGTCATCGAGCTCCGCGAACAGCTCTACGCAATCTCTTGGAAGCTTTTCGCCTCGATTACCCATAGACTTCTCCCACACAAGCTGCGTTTTCCTTCCCCCATTTTCAAATTGTTGCCATGCAACGGAGCAAATTTCCGTTGGCATGAAACAACTTCGGATTACGGCTCTTGTGTTATATGCAGCGCAACAATTCTCCAGATTTGCCGCCGTTCTCCGCAGATAGTTAAACGAAGATAGAGATCAACGTCCAGTGGCAATAGGCCCTATGTTCAGCGTGCGGCGAAACGCAGCGCCGAGCGAGCGAATCCATCGGAAGAGTCGGGATCATCGCGTCGGCCGTCGAAGTGAGTTGCCTAATGCTCACCACGAAATCATACTCAGCTCACGGCTAAAGAGCCGCAAGACCAACTCGAGTGGGGCAGCCCAGGGAGCAAGACGAATGACGATCAGACGCCGCCAGTTTCTCGCGGGCGTGGCGACGGCCGGTGCAGCAGCCGGCGCGACGGCGCTCGCAAAACCTGCCATCGCGCAAGGCAAAACCGAATGGCGCATGGTGACGACGTGGCCGAAGAACTTTCCCGGACAGGGGACGGGGGCCGAGCGCTTCGCCAAGACAGTGACCGAGGCAACCGATGGACGCCTCACGATCAAGGTGTATGCGGCCGGCGAGATCGTGCCCGCCTTCGAGAGCATCGATGCGGTCATCCGTGGCGCTGCGGACCTGATGCACGCGACGCCGTACTACTGGCCGAACAAGAGCAAGGCACTGAACTTTTTCTCGACGGTGCCCTTCGGCATGACGACGCCAGAGCTCGACGCCTGGATGAACCATTTGGGCGGCCAGCAACTCTGGGACAAGCTTTACGATCAGTTCGGGCTCAAACCCTTCCATGCAGGCTCGACCGGCGTCCAGATGGGCGGCTGGTACAATAAGGAGATCACCGGCGTCGATTCCGTCAAAGGCATGAAGATGCGCATTCCGGGCATCGGCGGCGAAGCGCTGTCCAAGCTCGGCATGACCATCATCAACCTGCCCGCAGGTGAGATCTTCGCCGCGTTGCAGTCCGGCGCCATTGACGCGACTGAATGGGTTGGTCCGTACAACGACCTGGCACTCGGCTTCTACAAGGTTGCGAAGTATTACTA
>JAEVZQ010000202.1 GCA_023392135.1 Pseudomonadota bacterium
GAACGGAAGGACAGAGCGCAACGGGGGAGCCTGGCCGTAGTGCTCAGTCCCCTTCAACTCCGTTTACGGGAGGTTGCATAAGTTATAAGACCGAATTTCCACCAAGCGGCCGCGGAGAAGGCCGCCACTCATCCGGGGAAGAACAGTGTCGAAAATTCCACAGTTTCTCGTGCACAACCCGCAAGACAACGTCGGCGTCGTCGTTGTCGAGGACCTCAAGGCCGGCACCAACATGCTGGGCGTCATCACCGAGAACGATACGACGACCGAGCTCGTCGCCAAGCACGATATCCCGATCGGCCACAAGGTAGCACTCACGGTGCTGAAGGCCGGCGACACCGTCATCAAGTACGGCGAGGACATCGGCCGCATGGTCGCCGACGTGCAGCCCGGTGAGCACGTGCACGTTCAGAACCTCAAGACGAAGCGCTGGTAAGCCCGCGAAAGGACAGCATCATGACTGACAAGCAGAACGGCGGGTCGAATCTCACTTTCTGGGGCTGGCGGCGCGAGAACGGCCGGGTCGGCGTGCGCAATCACGTCGTCATCCTCCCGCTCGATGATCTGTCGAACGCGGCATCAGAGGCGGTCGCCAACAATATCAAGGGCACGATGGCGCTGCCGCATGCCTACGGCCGCCTGCAGTTCGGCGCCGATCTCGACCTCCATTTCCGCACGCTGATCGGCATCGGCAGTAATCCCAACGTCGCCGCGGTGGTGGTGATCGGCATCGAGGAGGGCTGGACGAACCGCATCGTCGAAGGCATCGCCAAGACCGGCAAGCCGGTCGTCGGCTTCGGCATCGAGCTGCACGGCGACATCAACACCATCGCCCGCGCCTCCTACGAGGCTAAGAAGATGGTGCAATGGGCCTCCGAGCAGAAGCGCGAGGAATGCCCCATCTCGGACCTGTGGGTTTCGACCAAGTGCGGCGAGAGCGACACCACCACGGGACTAGGGTCCTGCCCGACCGTCGGCAACATGTATGACAAGCTGATCCCGCAAGGGATTTACGGCGTCTTCGGCGAGACCACCGAGATTACCGGCGCGGAGCATATCTGCCAGGCACGCGCGGCGACGCCGGAGATCGGTGAGAAATTTTATCGCATTTGGAAAGCCTACCAGGACGAGGTGATCGAGCCTTACAAGACCGACGACCTTTCCGACAGCCAGCCGACCAAGGGCAACATCGCCGGGGGACTGACCACGATCGAAGAGAAGGCGCTCGGCAATCTGGAGAAGATTGGCCGTGAGTGCCGCTACATCGATGCGCTGGAGCCTGCCGAAGCACCGGCCAAGGGGCCTGGGCTCTACTACATGGACACGTCCTCGGCTGCGGCGGAGTGCGTGACGCTGATGGCTGCCGCCGGCTATGCTGTGCACACCTTCCCGACGGGGCAGGGCAATGTCATCGGCAACCCGATCGTGCCGGTCATCAAGATCTCGGCCAATCCGCGGACCGTGCGTACGATGAGCGAGCACATCGACTTGGACGTGTCCGGCATCCTGCGCCGCGAGCAGACGATCGACGCCGCGGGCGACGCGCTGATCGACATGGTCGTCCGCACCGCCAACGGCCGCATCACCGCCGCCGAGGCGCTGGGCCATCGCGAGTTCGTGATGACGAAGCTCTATCGGAGTGCGTGATCGGCTCGGCACCGCGTTCCGAGACCAGCAGATGATCTCGGCCCGTCCGCATGAAGAACATCATCCCCGCGCAGGCGGGGATCCACGCAAGTGGCAGCCGAGCACCCACTGGAAACTGGCGTGGATGGCCGCCATTGCGGCCATGACGGGTGGGCAGCAAATGCGGGAACTGACGAGTGGAGGGAGTGCGGATGACGTCCTGGATGTATATCCGCAACCCACTCGCGAGGACATTCGCGCAGTAATGTCCTACGGCGTGGAATGAAGCTCCAAACAAGGTACTGACTGTTGGCTCGGAGGGGCGAAAGGGGCCCATGAAAATCATCCGCATACGAGAAGCCACCGCGCCGATCGCCTCGGAAATCCGCAACGCCTACATCTCCTTCACGGCCATGACGGCGAGCCTCGTGGCTGTCGAGACGGACGTGATCCGCGAGGGCAAGCCCGTCGTTGGCTACGGCTTTCTGTCGAACGGCCGTTATGCCCAGGGTGGAATCCTGCGTGAGCGTTTCATCCCGCGGCTGATGGCGGCCGAAGCCAAATCGCTGACTGACGCGGAGCGGGACAATTTCGACCCGTTCGCCATCTGGCGCACCTTCATGGCCAACGAGAAGCCGGGCGGCCATGGCGACCGGGCGCACGCAGCCGGCGCGCTCGACATGGCGGTCTGGGATGCGGTGGCGAAAATCGCGGGGCAGCCGCTCTGGCGCCTGCTTTCCGACAGGTTCAACGGTGGCCGGTCCGACGAAAAGGTGCTCGTGTATCCTGGCGGCGGCTATTACTACCCCGGCAAGGAGCTCGAAGGCCTTAAGGACGAGATGCGCGGCTACCAGGAGCAGGGCTACCGCGTCGTCAAGATGAAGATCGGCGGCGCCGATCTCACCCTGGCCCTGAAGCGCATCGAGGCGGTGCTGGAGGTCGTCGGAAAGGGCGAGACGCTGGCGGTCGACGCCAATGGCCGTTTCGATCTCGACACCGCGCTCGCTTACGGCCGGGCTATGGAGCCGTACGATCTCATCTGGTACGAGGAGCCGGGCGACCCGCTCGATTATCAGCTCAATGCCGTACTGGCGGAGCATTACCGCGGCGCAATTGCCACCGGCGAAAACCTCTTTTCGAGCATCGATGTGCGCAATCTGCTGCGCTATGGCGGGTTGAGGCCCGATCGCGACTGGATACAACTCGATCCGGCGCTCTCCTATGGGCTGACGGAGTACCTGCGCGTTCTGGAGGTGGTCGACCGGATGGGCTGGTCGCGGCGGCGGCTGATTCCGCATGGAGGCCATCAGCTCGCGCTCAACATGGCGGCCGGGCTGCAGCTCGGCGGGTCCGAAAGCTATCCGGGCGTGTTCCAGCCCTACGGCGGCTTCGCCGACGGGATGCCAATCGTGGACGGCTATGCGCGGCTGCCGGATGTGCCGGGTATCGGCATGGAGCTGAAGCTCAAGATGTTCTCAGATATGCAGCGTCGCCTGGAGCTGGACTGAGCCATGGCCGATATCGTCGTCACGGAGTTTCTCGATCCGGGGCCGATCGAAATCCTGAAGCAGCAGTATTCCGTGCATGTCGACACGGGGCTGTGGAACAACCGGGCGGAGCTGGAGGCGCAGGCGGCCGAAGCGATCTGCCTCATCGTTCGCAATCGCACGAAAGTGGACGCAGCGCTTCTCGAGAGGGCGCCGAAGCTGAAGGTGATCGGCCGGCTTGGCGTCGGCCTCGACAACATCGACCTGGTGGCGTCCAAGGCGCGCGGCGTCATCGTTTGCCCGGCGATCGGCGCCAATGCGGTCTCGGTGGCCGAATATGTCGTGGCAACGGCGCTCATCTTTCTGCGTGGGCAAGCCTATTTCGGGTCTCGACGCATCGCGGCCGGCGAGTGGCCGCGCGAGGAGATGAGCCGCGGCCGCGAGGCGGCTGGCTGCCGCTTCGGCATAATCGGCTACGGCTCCATCGGCCAGATCGTTGGCCTGCGGGCGCGCGGTCTCGGCATGCACGTCGTTGCGCACGACGACTTCCTGCCGGCCGAGAGCCCCGTCTGGGAGCATGCCGAGCGTGCGACGTTCGAGGAGCTGCTCGATACCTGCGACGTGGTCTCGCTGCACTGTCCGCTGACGCCCGAGACGCGTGGCCTGATCGGCGCCCGCGAGCTCGCCCGCATGAGGAAGGGCGCGATCCTGATCAATACCGCACGCGGCGGCATCGTCGACGAGCAGGCTCTGGCCGATGCTTTGCGCTCCGGTCACCTCGGCGGCGCCGCCGTCGACGTGTTCACGACCGAGCCCATCCATGCGCAGACTGCTGCGATATTCCGGGATGTGCCGAACCTCATCCTGACGCCCCACATCGCGGGCGTGACCGTCGAGTGCAACGCGCGCATCAGCGCTGTCACGGTGGACAATGTCATGCGCGAGCTGGAGGCGGCGGGTCTATGAGCGGAACGGTCGCGATCACCCAGGGCGAGCTCGAGCGGGTCATCGCCGCGGCGTTCGTGGCTTCGAACACGAGCGAGGTCAACGCACGTTCAGTTGCTGTCGCGCTGGCCCAGGCAGAGGTCGACGGGCAAAAGGGCCATGGTCTCAGCCGCGTGCCGAGCTACGCCGCGCAGGCGAAATCCGGAAAAGTGAATGGGCACGCGTTCCCGCAAGTTCAGCAGCCCCGGCGCGGCAGTCTGCTGATCGACGCGCGGCACGGTTTTGCCTATCCGGCGCTGGACGAGGCGATGGCTCGCCTTCCTGAGCTGGCGAGAGACTGCGGGATCGCGGCGGCCGGCATCACGCGATCGCATCACTTCGGCGTCGCCGGCCGCACGGTGGAGCGTCTCGCCGAGGGGGGCTTTGTCG
>JAEVZQ010000267.1 GCA_023392135.1 Pseudomonadota bacterium
GCATAAGCTATCCTGAGGCGCGTCTTGTCATCGACGCTGGCCGTCACACGCCGCAGCATCAGGATGATCACTGTCATCGAGATGATGAAGATGATCTCCTGGCTGAAGGGTACGCCAGCAACGCCGAGGAGTGTCACGACGATGCCGAACGCCAGCCCGCCGGCGAGCAGCCGCCAGTCCACGGGGCGGGGTGCTGCCGTTTCAAGGCGCACGAGCATGGCACCGGAGACCGAAATCAGCGGCACGCCAAGTCCGATCAGGAACACGGTCTCGTAAGAGAGGATTTGCGCGAGATACCCGGAGAGCCAGGCAACGGAAAAGATGCCGAGCGAAAGGGCCAGTCGCCCCAGCACCTGCACCATACCGAGGTCGCGATCGACGTCAGCCTTGGGTCGCGGCGTCCCGTCCGGATTGTCACGGGCAACCACCTCGGTGCTCATGGCATCGGCGACCACGTCCTGCAGGACGACACCGGTCACGGTCAGCAGCGAGGCCAGAACATAGATCGTGTCCGGTCGCGCAAATGTGATCCAGCCGCCGGCCGCTCCGGCGAGCAGGATGAGCCCTGTCGCAACGAGGCTCACCCCGAGGAAGACATAAGCGCGGCGCTGGGAGCCAAGCAGCGGCACGGCATCGACCAGCTCTCCGAAGACCATCTTGACGGTCCATGGTAGCGTCAGCCAGACGCCGAGCGAGGCCAGATCCTCGGGCGTCAGTGTGAGCGATTTCTTCACCCAGAAGCTGTCAGCCACCGCCGTGATGCCGAGCGCCCCGTAGGCGAAATAGATCATCAGCAGCGGCAGATAGGCGAGACGGAACTCCCGCACGGGCGTCACGACAGCCGCCTCGAGGCGCTGCCTCCAGGTGTCCGGCCGCTCGGCTGCCAACGGCTGAGGTTCGAGCGATGCTGTCACAACGAGAGAGTGGGAGCTGTCAATTTCTGCGACAAGCCTCCGAAGAGCCGCAGGATATGCCGCATGCGGCAAACGCTCACAATAGCGGAAGCTGCTGGCGTACGAGCTCGGTCGCCCCCATCACATCGATTTTGCCGGAGCTCAGCACCGGAATGGCTGGAATGACGAGAATGGCCTTCGGCAACCAGAGGGCCGATATCTTCTCCTCCTGCACATACCGGATAATGGCTTCGCGGTCGGCATCCGGCTTGTCCGTCACCAGGACGAGTTGCTCGCCCTTGTGCGGATCGGGAACGCTGACGACGACATGGTTTCCATCGGGCCAGAGCGTGCAGATGACGGACTCGACAGCGGCCAGCGAGACCATCTCCCCGCCGATCTTGGCGAACCGCTTGGCCCGCCCGCGAATAGTAACGAAACCCTCGTCATCGATGGTGACGATATCTCCGGTGTCATGCCATCCGCCCGGTGGAGGCACGATCACACCGGGGTCACTGGGCAGCATGTAGCCCAGCATCACGTTAGGGCCCTTGACCGACAGCCGGCCGCCTTCCTTCAGGCCCGGCACCTCGGCCAGCCGGTGCTCGATCCCCGGAATTTTTCTGCCGACCGTGCCGCTCCGGCTGGTATCCGGCAGGTTGAGAGCCACAACGGGGGAGCATTCGGTGACGCCATACCCCTCGAGAAGCACGGCGCCGTCCTTCGACCACATGCCTCGCGTCACGGGCTTCACACGCTCGGCGCCGGCGACGGCATAGCGGATGCTGGCCAGATCTTTTGGCTGCGCGGCGCGTGCATAGCCCTGCAGGAACGTATCGGTGGCGACCAGGATCGTGGCCTGCGTCTCCCCGATGAGCCGCGCCACCTGCCGATAATGCAATGGACTGGGGTAGAGGACGGTCTTCATGCCGTTGAACAGGGGGAGCAGCGTGCCCCCTGTGAGGCCGAACGCATGGAAGTTCGGCAATGGATTGAAGAAGATGTCCGAGGTGCGGAGCATCCTCTCTCCGAAGGCGAAGATCTGCTGCGTATTGGCGACCAGGTTGCGGTTCGACAGCGCAACGCCCTTCGGCTCGCCCTCTGTGCCCGAGGTGAACAGAATCACTGCCGGCTGCTCGGGGGCGAGCGCATGCCAGCGGTGCACCGCGCCGGCGGCGAGCGCCTGCAGGCCCCCCTTCACCTTGTCCGCGGTCGTCAGTTGCTCCCGGACATCCTCCAGATAGACGATTTCAACCCGTCGATCCGGCGCGATCTCATGGCTGCCAAGGGCCGCGATCGTGTCCTCGAGCTTGGCTGTCTCGACGAACTTCCGGGAGGTGATCACCGTCCGAACCGAAGCCGCCTTCAGCGCGGATTTGAGGTTCCGCACGCCAGCGGTGAAATTCAGCATCGCCACGACGCGACCGAAAGCGTTGAGGGCAAACAGCGTCAGGGGCAGTGCGATCACGTTGGGCAGCATGACGCCGACGTTTTCACCCCGCCGCGTTATCGCGGCCAGCTTGCCGCCGAGCACGATGCTGCCCTGCACGAGCCGGCGGTAGGTGAGCGGGTTGCGCTCCACGTCCTCGACCGCCGCGCGATCGGCCCCGTGCCGCGCCGCAGCCCGAAGCAGCGCGGAAAACAATGTCGTGCGAGAGGCTTCCGGATCGAACTGCGTCATGCGCGGACTATGGCGTCAAAGCAACGGGATGTGAAACATGAATGCAGCAGAGGAGCAAAAGCTTCAGCGGCCACCGCTTGCCAGCTCGGCCAAGACCCGAGGCAGCATCTCCGGCACGTCCTCTGCAATAAGGCCGTAGCCGAACGCGTCCGCAGCGGCCCCGTGCAACCAGACCGCAGCCGCGGCAGCTTCGAAGCCCGCCATGTGCTGCGCCAGCAATCCCGTCACGAAACCGGCAAGGACATCGCCCGTGCCCGCCGTGGCCAGACTCGGCGGCGCGTTCTCGTTTATCACCGCACGACCATCGGGCGCGGCGATCACGGTGTCCGCACCCTTGAGGATCACGACAGCACCACTGAGGCGCGCCGCCAGCCGCGTGCGGTCGAGTTTCGGCAGTTGCGCCAGCTCCGGGAAGACACGTGCGAACTCACCATCGTGGGGCGTGAGCACCACCGGGCGCCTCTGAGCCGAGATTGCTGCGAACAACTCCTCTCGCTCGTCGGCGAACACGGATAACGCATCGGCGTCGAGCACCACGGCGGCGCCCGATGCCAGAATGGTCAACACCTTGCTCCGTGTTTCGTCGTCGACGCCCGCCCCGGGGCCGATGAGGACGGCGTTGAAGCGATGGTCAGTCAGCAGCTCGGCCAGGTCCTGCGCGTCATTCGTCTGGCGCACCATCAGCGCCGTGACCTGGCTCGCATTGACGGCAAGCGCATCCTCGTCGCTCGCCAGTGTAACGAGCCCTGCTCCGATCCGCAGTGCCCCGCGCGCTGCCAATCGCGCCGCTCCTGTCCTCCAGGCCGGACCTGAGACCACGACAGCATGGCCCCTGGCGTACTTGTGACCATCGAGCCGCGGCCAGGGGAAATGCCCGCGCCAAGCTCCAGGCGCATTGGCGAATGTCGAGATGCCGATCTGCTGCAGCACCTCGGCCTTGATGCCGATATCGGCCACACGGGTGACGCCACAATGCAGCCGGCCCGGCAGCAGCAGGTGCCCCGGCTTCCGGCGGAAAAAGGTGACCGTGCGCTCCGCTTTCACGGCCACGCCCTTGACCTCGCCGGTGCTGCCATCAACGCCACTCGGCACGTCGACCGCGACGACCCGGAGCTTGCCGAGACTGGATGCCACCTCAGCGGCGATGCCTTCGAGCGGTCGGGAGAGGCCGGCTCCGAACAGGGCATCGATGGCGACAGCCGCATCTTGGGCGAAGGCCGTGCTGAGGGGCCAGATCGGTCCGTTCCAGGCCTCGGCCGCCTGAGCCGCATCGCCCTTCAGCGCCTCCCGCGCACCGAGCAGCGCCACGCTGACGGAGTAGCCGCGCTCCCTGAGCAGGCGCGCAGCAACGAATCCGTCGCCGCCATTGTTTCCCGGCCCGCAGAGCACCGCAACACGTGTGCCCGGCTCCGCGATCCACTCGATCTCCTCGGCAACGGCGCGGCCGGCGTTCTCCATCAGGGTGAGCCCCAGCGTGCCGCCGCTGATGGTCAGCTGGTCGGCGCGTGCCATTTCCGCTGCGGTCAGCAGCTCCAGTCCATCATCGCCGCTTTCGCCCATGTACGCTCCGCTAGTGTCCTTCAGATCAAGAACTCCGCAAACGTGGCCAGCCGCGAACAATGTAGCGGACTACTCGATCATCACACTAGGGATAGTGGCTCAACTCGATCAGATTCATATCCGGGTCGCGAATGTAATAGGAAAGGCTGCGCCCTCGCGCGCCCGTCCGCTCCACTGGTCCATCGAGGATTGGCACGCCTTCCGCCGCGAGGTGGCGTGCGACAGCCTCGAACCCCTCGACCAGGAAACACAGATCCGCCGACCCTAGCGTCGGAGCATCGGCTTTTGGCTCGTACTCCCTCCCCTGCTCGTGAAGATTGATCTTGTGCGGTCCGAAGCGCAGGGCCGTCCGACGCTCAGCGCCGAACACCTCCCGCGTCATACCGAGCACGCGCTCATAGAAGCTCGCCGTTTGCTCGATCGAGGCGACTGTCAGGACGAGATGGTCGAAGCCTGTGACGCGCAATGGCTCTCCTCCCGAGTTTTGAGCTGCTTTGCCTAGCGGACACGAGGCGTTTTAACAGGGGTCGAGTCAAGCGCGATGCGCATAATCGTGTGCGGGACAAACCACAGTCAGCTCCTGTTCGAATCTCGGCACCGCCCCGCAGTGAGGCTGCATAAAAAAACGGCATTGGGACCAAATAACCGGCAGCGCGCTTGCCAGGCTTGCGGAGCCGGCGAACCAGGGCAGGGCTAAATCATTGATAAAACGGCTCAGATCTCGGCCGCTGACCATCTGGCACGCCTCGTGCTAGTTGAAGGTCGAGCCAGCGGACAGCCCGATGCGGGAGGCAGGGAATGAAGAAAATCGAGGCCATCATAAAGCCCTTCAAGCTCGACGAGGTGAAGGAGGCCCTTCAGGATGTCGGCCTGCAAGGTATCACCGTCATCGAGGCCAAGGGGTTCGGGCGTCAGAAAGGCCATACCGAACTCTATCGCGG
>JAEVZQ010000381.1 GCA_023392135.1 Pseudomonadota bacterium
CCCCAATCCCGTTCCTTCCTGGAGCGGGATCGAGCCGTTTGTGCATCGCCAATCTCCAATTTACCGGGGCACGGATGAAGCAGCTCGTGGACATCACCATCCGCCTCGGGCCAGGAACCCCTCTGTACCCCGGCGACCCGCCGCCTACGGTTGAGCGACTATCGAGCATAGCGCGCGGCGACCCGCTGACGGCCTCGCTCCTGCACCTGCCTGCACACGCCGGCACGCACGTCGACCTGCCCGCGCACTTCAACGACGGCGGTCGCGCGCTTGGCGATTACACGATAGAAGATTTCTTCGGGCCGTGCTGGGCTCTGGACCTCGGCGATGTGCAGTCAGCGGTCACGCGCGAGCGACTGGAAGCCGAGGAGATCCCCTCGGGCCAGCACCTCATGATCAAGACCCGGAATTCGGCCCTCCTCCAGAAGCCCGACTTCCAGCACGATTACGTTCACCTGGACCCGCTCGCGGCCAAGTATCTCCTCCAGGCAAATCCCCGTTCGATCGGGTTCGACTACTACAGCCTCGACCCGAGCAACTCGGAGACTTTTCCGGCGCACAGGCTCTTTGCCGAAGCCGGCTTACCGGTGTTCGTCTGCCTGGATTTGTCCCGCGTCGAAGCAGGCCCGTGGTGGTTCTGCGGACTGCCACCCGCTATGGCGGATGTGGAAGGCGCGCCCGTGCGCGCGATCGTCTGGCGCGATACTTGAGCGCGGCCTTTCGCGCCCGAGCCCGCCGTTAGCTGAAGTGAACTTAGCCTGGAAAAGCAAATGGCGCAGTCTCCACGGCTATACCCGGGAAACTGCACCACCAATCCATCTGAATTTTCTTCGCTTTAGCGCGAGTAGAACTCGACCACCAGGTTGGGCTCCATGATGACCGGATAGGGCACGTCCGAAAGGGCTGGCACGCTCAGCAGCTTTGCCGTCATCTTGTTATGGTCGACCTCGATGTAGTCGGGGACGTCCCGCTCCGGGCTCTTGATGGCCTCGAGCAGCATCGGGATCTGGCGCGACTTCTCCCGCACCTCGACAACGTCGCCGACCTTGCAGCGATAGCTCGCGATGTTGACCCGGCGCCCGTTCACCTTGACGTGCCCGTGGCTGATGAACTGGCGGGCCGCATAGGGCGTCGGCACGAATTTGGCGCGATACACGACGGCATCGAGGCGCCGCTCGAGCAGACCGATGAGCAGCTCCGACGTCGAGCCCTTGAGGCGCGTCGCCGTGTCGTAGATGCGGCGGAACTGCCGCTCAGTGATGTTGGCGTAATAGCCCTTCAGCTTCTGCTTGGCGCGGAGCTGCTGGCCGAAGTCCGAGAGCTTGCCCATGCGGCGCTCACCGTGCTGACCGGGGCGGCTTTCGCGCTTATTGATGGGGCTCTTCGGGCGGCCCCAGATGTTCTCTCCGAGGCGACGGTCGATCTTGTGCTTGGCGCTAACGCGCTTTGTCATGTCTTGGCACTCCAGTTGGTGCTGTTGCAGCTTGGAGCGCCCCCTCCTCTGCCCGGTTGTCCGGGCCGACAGGCGCCGACCGGACGGGCCGCCACCACGGGTGCGCAAATCAAACGCGGGCCGTGTGGCCCGCGTGCCGATGCTCAATATCCGGATCAGCGGCGCCAGTCAACCGGCAGGAGGGCGTTTCGGCCCCTTACTTCTTCACTGAACCCGTTGATCTTTCGGCCAGATCCGGGCCAGTCGCGATATAGGCCGCAATCAGCTCCTTCACCTTCTTGCGCTGCTCGTCGGTGCAGGTGTTGGCCTCGGCCTCTTCCTTGTCGTCGATGACGACGTCCTTCCCGCCATCCGTCTTCTCGACCAGCTTGATCTTACCCGTCAGCAGCATCACCGTCGTCAGGTGGAGCTGGTTGATGTAGATCATCTGCTGCTCGGTCCACTTGCCCTTGGCCTCCTCCCGCCGCATGAGCGAGCGGTAGTTGGCAACCTGGTCCTCAGGAAGCTCGCAGATCTGTGCGTGGGCGGTGAGGCGGCCGACCTTGATGACCTCGCGCGCCGTATCCATCGGCACCTCGGCCTTGCTGCGGTCCTTCTTGTCGATCTCGACCGACGTGCCATCCGGCTTGGTGAACTTGGCAGGTGTGAGCGACCAGGCGTAATCCATGAACGCCTTGACGGCCCGCTCACTGATATCCTGCGCGTTTGCAGGCGCCTGCATCACCATCAGTACGCCGAGCGCCAACCCCGCAGCCCGCATCCCCGCAGTCCAGATCTTGCCCATCCACTCAGCCCTTGAAGCCGCTTCCGTTGCGGTCCGCAACACGTCCGTCCTCCCACAGCATTGTGCGGTGGTTCGGCTCGAAAGTGGGCATAATAAAGGCGTCTCATGGGGTTGGCTTGCGGCCTGCTCCCTTGCCCCGGCTAAGCGTGGCGACTATGCCACGCAGTGTCCGAACTTCCTGCTCGCTGGCGTTCATGCGGGCGAACATGCTCTTCACGTTCCGCATCACGGTTTGGCGCCGGTGCGGCGGGTTGAAGAAGCCGAGCCTGTCGAGCTCGGACTCGAGATGATCGAAGAAGCCGTAGAGCTGCTCTTTCGTAGCCGGATGCGAGCCTCGCGTGTTGACACCCGGTGTAAGCTCTTTTTCGTAAGACGTGACCCGTCCGAGTGTTCCGCGCTTTGTCTCCTTCAGCCATTCATAGCTTACGAGCAGCACAGCCTGGGCGAGATTCAATGACGCGAAGCGGGGGTTGACGGGTGCCATGACGACCGCGTCCGCCAACGCGACCTCGTCCGTTTCGAGCCCGGCCCGCTCCGGCCCGAACACAATCCCGCAACGCTGGCCCTCCTCCGTTCGCCTGTGGATTTCGTGCACCACCTGCTCGGGTGTCAGCACCGGTTTCGCCAGGTCCCGCTGCCGCGCCGTCGTAGCGCAGACGAAGTTGAGGTCGGCGACGGCTTCGGCGAGCGTGCCCGTCGCGCGCGTTGCATCGATGATGAAGTTCGCACCGGAAGCCGCGGCGCGCGCCTTCTCATTGGGCCAGCCGTCGCGGGGGTCGACGAGCCTGAGACTGTCCAGGCCGAAATTCGCCATGGCGCGGGCCACCATGCCGATGTTGTCGGCAAGCTGCGGCCGGACGAGGATCAGAGTCGGGCTCGGCAAGCCATCCTCGTCCACACCGGCTAGCCGCTTGGGGCGGGGGTCCTCGAGCTTCTTCAAGCGCCGGATGACCCGCCGGGCAAGAAACCAGAGTTCTTCGCCCGCCCAGGATTTTGCCAGCGCATCCAGGGATCGGAACGTCGCGGGCGGCAGCGGGCCACCTGGATTCAGCACGAGGCCGCTATCGGCGAACGTGATGGATGAGAACCGCGCGCAGAATTGGTCGAACGTCGCGAGCCCCTCGCCCTCGGTCCACTTGCGGCACCCCGGACAGAAGGCCTGAGCGGCCACGCACGCCTCGTCGGCGCAGAAGTTGATGGCGGCCCGCACCTCCTCACGAGAGAGCGGCGGCTCTGCGAGCGCGCTCGCCGTCTCGATCGTTTCGCGATATGCAGCGCCGACGACCTCGGCGACCGTGAGTTGCGTTGCCTCCATCGTAGGAGACCGCGTCTTGGGGTGCTTGGGGTTCACGCCGCGCATCTGCGGGCCTGCTGTCCTCGTCTCGGGCCGGCTCATCCGGGCCGTGAGGCTGGGTAACGAATGCCGGCGGAGAGGGCAACCCGGCCGCCCGTCACAGGCAGGATGGACCGCCCGTCAATAGATCAGCAGGTCGGCTTGAGAGCTGCGCCACGTGAGATCTGGAAGAGGCCGGCCCGCCTGGGCTTCCTCAGCCCCGTTCGAGAGGTCGACCACGCGCGCGTAGTGCGGGCGCAACAGAGCCTTGAAGCCGCGCAGCCGCTCCGCGTCCCCGCGCTCGGCCGTGAGCTCGACCAGGATCGGCACGCGGGCATCCAGCAGACGGCGCATGCCTGCGAGCACCGAGATCTCATGACCTTCCACATCGATCTTCACCAACGACACCTGATCCGGATCGATCGCCTGCTGCGCAAGGAGGTCATCCAGTGTGAATGCCTGCACGCAGATGCTGTCATCACGCACGGAATGGAAGGCTTGCTCGACTGTGTGCGCGCCGTAATTCTTGCTGTGCCGGACGAGATGCAGCTGACCGGCGGCGGCACTGGCGGCAGCCTCGACCGCACGCACCTGATGTTCGAAGCCGTTCAGGACGAGATTACGCCTGAGGATCGCAAAATTGTGCGGATCGGGCTCGATGGCGATGCCTTCGGAAAACAGGTCGGACTTCAGCGCATAGATGCTCAGTGCCCCGATATTGGCGCCAACGTCGATGAATACGCCGCCCGCCCGGAATACGCCGGCCCTGCGTAATGCATCGATCGCCGCCTCGAGCTCCTGGCGTTGCCAGCAGCGCCCAGCCATCAGTTTCAGCGCGATCTTGTCATCGCGTGGGTCGACATAGAGAGCATGATCGCCGAACGGCACCATGCAAAGCGCCCCGGGTGCCAGATGCTGGTCGAGCAGAGCGCGCAGCGCAAGTCCACGTAATCTCGGACTGGCGCCGATCAGCCCCGTGGCCCCACTGATGGCACGCGCCGTGAACCGGCGGCGTCGTTTCCGCCAGAACTCTCGGTCCAGCACGCGGCGGGCGTAGGGCAAAAGAGACTCATGTGACTGCAGCTCTGCAATCAACCGTAACGCAGGCCGTTGGTTCACGCCCACGCGTGTTCATGCAGGTCGACGGTAAAGGGAAAGACCGAGGTGGCCTACACCACGCGCCCGCTCTCGTCGTCGATCAGGTGCATATTGGCGAGATCCGCAGCGAGCCGCATGTTAGCACCGTCGCGGGCGTTCGCGCTCGGATTGACGCGACCGCAGACCTGCGTGCCGTTGATCGAGAAGTAGACGAGCGTTTCCATCCCCATCGGCTCGGTAACTTCGATCAGGGCGTCGAACGGCACGATGTGAGGCTCCATATGCGGGCGCATTTCGGTGATGTGCTCGGGCCGAAGCCCCAGCAGCAGCCGGCCGTTACTCTTGAGCGACCTGTATCGTTCCCGGCGGGCTTCCGGGACTGGCAGGGCGAGATCGCCGGTTAGTCGCACAGCGAGCTTGTCGCCGGTTTCCTCGAGCTCACAAGGGATGAAATTCATCGCTGGAGAGCCGATGAAGCTCGCCACGAAGCGGGTTGCCGGCTTGTGATACAGATCGTTGGGGGCGCCCACCTGCTCGATGCGGCCCTGATTCATCACCACGACGCGGTCGGCCAGCGTCATCGCCTCGACCTGGTCGTGGGTGACGTAGAC
>JAEVZQ010000393.1 GCA_023392135.1 Pseudomonadota bacterium
AACGTGGACTGGGAAATCTTCCTGGAAAACTCCGTCGTGGGGACACGGCGCGTGGCATTTCTGTCCGTCAACCGGGAAGAAACGTTCAATATTCTCGCCGAGTACTCAACCGGTAGCCCGCAGATCGATGCTGGTATCCTCCGCGGTCACGCTTAGCAGGTAAACCAGCCGGTTATCATCCGACAGTGGCAGCACCAAACGCTTGTAGCGCCGCCGCTGTGGCTCGGTATCAGGCCAGCTCACAAAGGCATCGACCTCCTGCAACTCGGGCTGGCCGCTTTCGAGAACCCTGGTGTAGCTGCTGACGCAATCCCCAATGTAGGTCTGATCAGGATGATCATGGATCGGCGAGCCAACCGCCCCTTCCATCCAGCTTTGGGCACATTTCGGCAGGCCGCTACCGTACCCTTGCAGGACGAAATTGCGATTTCCGTGGACCTCGAACAGCGTGTAGCGATGCTGAACAGCGGCTCCCAAGCCTGACACCACCGCAAGCTTGCGCCAATTGCCGCCAGTATCGCGCCAGAGCTTCGTGGCCCGCCACAAGGGCGAGTTCTCCGAAAGCTCCGAGAGCGGGACCAAGCGCGCAAGAACGCGATCTCCCAGCGGTCCGGGGGCTTCACTGGACGCCAGCATGGCAGCCAGGTGCGCATATGAGTTGGAGGGCGCTGCGCCCATGATCTGCGGATGCCAGGTTCCATCGGCGTAGGAGTTCACCAGAACCCGTTCGATCCTCTGACCCGAAAGCCAGTCGACAACTTGCACCAGGGCAGACGTGGCAACAGTTTCCGGCCGAAGCCAGATCGTGGCCGATTGCCCCCGGCGGTCGATGCGGATGAACCCCAAGTTCTTCACGACGTAGTCAGGAAAATTCCGGACTCCGAAGCCGTCGAGGTCGTATCTCAGTTGACCGGAATCGGCGGCCCATAACTTCCCGTCGTCATCGACAAGAAATGAAGGGTTGGTCATCTCAAGCCCGCAGAAAGTACCTGCGCCCCAGCAGCTCGTGTGCAGTCTTGTTGGCTGGGAGCATATCAATCCCAGAATAGCTTGCAAGTCGTTAAACCCCTGAATGGGTAGAGCTTTTCTCCTCTCCTTCACTTTAGGCTGAGCGACGAATTGCAAGGTTGAAAGGAATGTAAGCAATTCCCGTAAGGGATCGTTAAGCGTCAGCTGCTTGGGCATTGCGCAACCGCTTGCGCGCATCACGGATGTGGCGTAGTCGGATCAGCCGGGCAAACCGATCGTTTCATGACGCAAACCCGCGAAACAAGCGACGATTCATATCCCAGCTCCTTTAATTCGGCGCCGCCCATTATGCCATTGCCCAGCCCGATCGACCCAATGGATCGGATCGAGTAACGATTACCTTTGTGTTTCCCGCAGTCCCATAAGGGAACGATGCCCCGCCGCTCCGGTCTGGTCATCTGGAAGCCGCGGGAACCGGCCCGTCCATATCCCGTTAGGGTACCGCTCGGGTACGCGGTAATCCCGCGAAAAGCAGGCTGGCCCTTGCCAGGTAGAGCGTGAGGGTCATCCCCGTCAATAAAGCCCGTCGTTCTTCATTGGAGGTGTCCAATGCCTTTCGGTCCGTCCAGGCGCGGTCTTGTCCAGGCGATCGGGACTGCTGGTTTGGTGGGCGTGTTCGCCCCTGCCGTCATCACACGCCGCGCAGTGGCGCAGCAGCAGGGAGGTGTCACGGGCAGCCTGCAAAAACGGGAAGCCGCATCGGATGATGTGGAGGTCACGCCGCCGGAGGACCTGATGCGGGAGCACGGCGTGCTCGACCGCGTACTCCTGATCTACGAGGCGGTGATGCGGAAGCTGTCGGCGAACGGGGATTTCAATCCGGAGGTCCTCACCGGCTCCGCTGAGGTCGTCCGGGATTTTATCCAGAACTATCATGAGAAACTCGAAGAGAACTATGTCTTTCCGCGTTTCAGGGCCGCCGGTCAATTGACCGATCTCGTCAACACGTTGCAGACCCAGCATGAGGCAGGGCGCGTCGTGACGGCTTCGATTTTGCAGATCGCCGGTCAAGGAAATTGGGATGATGATGACCGGCACCGCCTCACCGGCGCCATGGAAACCTTCATCATCATGTACCGACCGCATGCCGCGCGGGAGGACACGGATCTATTCCCGAAGCTCAAGAACGTCGTCTCGCCCAACGAATATGATTCTCTTGCGGAGGAATTCGAGAGACAGGAACGCCAACTTTTCGGCGACGATGGTTTCGAAAGAATGGTCGTGCACGTGGCCGGCCTCGAGGAGGCGATAGGAATTCACGATCTGAACCAGTTTACACCGCGCTAAGCGCGCGGGCCGGCGGCTCGGCTACCTCGCTTGGCTGCCTTATGCCGATGGCGCGATTGCAGACAGGTATCGCTCGACCGATTTCTCGACAGCCTGCTTCGCGCCTGTGCGGATCACGCTCTCGAAGAAGTTGCCGAACATCACATCGAACTGAAAAGGCGCAAGCGCTGCGGCAATCGCTTTCACATCCCGCGCTGGAAGAGGGATCAGGTTCGGATAGCTGCGCATGAAGGATACGTGCTTCCTGTCGGCAACCACATAGGCGGTGTCGGAAGCGCACAGGACTCCGCGCCCGGCAGCGCCCTTTGCCCAGTGCAGCATGCTTGAGCCGGCGAAGTGCCCCCCACCCCTGATCAGGGTCACATCGGGAAGCAACTCCAAGGTCTCGCCCTCCCACAAGGTCAGCTCACCATCTGATCGCATGATCCATTCGCGATCATCGGCGTGAATATGGACGGAAACGCCGAAGGCGCGGCTCCAGTCGGTCATGCTCATGTAGAAGTGCGGATGCGAAATGGCCATCGCCTGTATGCCGCCCAGCGCATTGATTAGCGTCACCGTCGCGGGATCGAGCATCGAAATGCAATCCCACAGAACATTGCCGTTGGTGGTGCGAAGAAGTAACACCCGCTGTCCGATTGCAAAGCGCGGGCGTGTTGCGATGCCGAGGATGTCTGGCTCATATTCGAGCCAGCCGTTCACATGGCTGAGCGCGAGTTGCTTCTGCGTTGTCCAGGATTGCCCGTTCGGTGGGAGATACTGCCTTTCGTCCTCGCATATCGGACAACTCGCAGGCGGAGTTTGCGATGGCGGATATTGCATCCCGCATGCCGTGCAGATGAAAGCATCCATCGGAGTTTCCTCGATTACGACACAGGAAAAGTCCAGCCAGAGCGATGCGCGATTGCATTCCTATGCACGGCCCGGTGGAAACCTCGCGGCCTGGCTCAGGCGCGTCGGCGGCCGAGCGCACGTCACGTATCATGTAGAAACAATCGACCCGATTTCTGGATCTAAAGCGTTCACCCCCGGTTTCCGCCGTACGCCTGGACGAAAAGGTCGTTGCGCGCCACGCGATCGTGCGACAGCCGCCGGAAATCGTCGGCTACCGTGCCATCGACAAGCCACCCCGCGAGCTCCCGCGCGATTGCCGGGGCGATCTTGAAGCCGTGGCCGCTGCCGCCGTTGAAATCCGCGTAGCCCTGCACTCCATCGCGCGGGCCCACGTAAGGATACCAGTCGGCCGTAACGTCGTAGAGCGCCGCGTAGGCGTGGATGAGACGGGCTCCGCCCAGGCCTGGAACGCGCCTCGTCATGCGCTCCTGCACGTCGGTGATGAAATCGGGATCGGCTGTCCGCTTGTAATTGTAGGGATCGACGTCGGTGTACAGCTTCGGGAAGCCGCGACCGACGATGAAACGACGTTCGCCGAGCGGGCGGATGTAAATCGCATCGACGGCGTTCGAGACCGAGGTCTCCGGCAGCGGCCGGCCGGCTCTCGCCTCCCACACGGTGTCCTGCTCCCGGACGGCGCGCATCGTGAGCGGCAGGCCTGCGCTCACTGCCAGCGGCGCCGACCACGGACCCGCTGCGTTCACCACAATCCCGGCAGTAACGTCCTCCGCATCGGTCTGGATGCCGATGATCCGCTCGCCATCGCGCAGAAGTGCCCGCACCGGGGTTTTCAGGTGAACGACGGCTCCCTGCGCCTTCGCGGCTTCGAGGAATGCAGTCGTTGCTGTTTCCGGGTCGGCATAGCCGCCGTCAGGCTCGAAGGCGGCAGCCGCGACACCGTCCGGGTTCAACCACGGGAAGCTTGTCGCCAGCTGCTCGGTTGCGAACAGCTCGCTCGGGATGCCAAGCTCGCGCTTCATGTCGAGGACACGGCGGGTCGCGTCTAGTGCATCCGGCGGCGTCAGAAACACATAGCCGGCGCGGCGGTAGCCGGCATCGTGGCCGAGGAGCGCTGATGCGTCCCGGAAGATCTCGACGGATTTCTGTGCCAGGCGGAGCATCAGCGGGGTCGAGTAATGCTGGCGTACGATGGCCGCGCTGAGGCCGGTGCCGCCCGAGGCGGGGCCGCCGCGGTCGAAGAGAGCAACGGACATGCCGCGCTGGGACAAAAAGAAGGCCGCTGCAGCTCCCGAAATTCCGCAACCCACGACAACGGCATCGAATCGCTTGGGCATTCAGGTTCTCCTCACCGGCTGACCACAGCAGCTACTCGCAAGATGTCCACTCATGCAAGGAGTATGCACGCATGGCGGTGGTTCTATTGCGGTTCCGTGCTGGCTCATGCAGCGTGCTGCACACCAGCGCGCCCGGCGGCCGACTCGATGCCGGCGATCCAGCCTGCAGTCGTGCGACCGATCGCGTCAGGATGGTCCTCCTGCAGGTAGTGCAGGCCCGATTCGAGCTGCACGACATGGCAGTTGGTGAGCGACGCAGTGAAGCGCTTGGCAAAGTCTGGCGATACCAACGCCCCAGGATTGCCGACGAACAGCAGCTTGGGGAATTCCGATCGCCTCAGCGCTGCGTGCGCGGCGTCAAGCGTGGCGTAGACATCGGCGGGCGCGCCCTCGATCGGTAGCTCCCTCGGCAATGCCAGCACCGGCTTACGGCTTTCCGGCGTCGGGAATGGCTCGCGATAGGCGGCCATCTCGGCATCGCCGAGCTTGCGCACGATCGAGCCGGGTAGCACCTGCTCGACGAACGCATTGGCATCGAGCACAAGCTGCTCGCCCAAGCCAGGCGTTCGGAATTTCTGAAAAATCGCGCGCGCCGCCGGCGCCTGATGGAAGTCCTCCCAGGTCGGCATCGGCCGGATGAACTCCATGAAGGCGAGACCCTTCACGAAGTCCGGACGCCGCGCGGCAAGCTCGAAAGCGAGCGCAGTGCCCCAGTCCTGTGCCACGACGTAGGCGCTGTGGATATCGAGTGTGCTGAGGAAGGCATCGAGATAGCGAACGTGATCCTCAAACCGATACGCGATCGGTGGCCTTCCCGATGCACCGAAGCCAATCAGGTCCGGCGCTATGCAGTGGGCGACTGGTGCCACATGAGGAATGATGTTGCGCCAGATGAAGGAGAACGTTGGATTGCCGTGCAGGAACAATGCGACCGGTCCGCGTGAATCGCCAGCCTCGCGATAGGCCATCGTGGAATCGAGCACGGCGATCTCTGCCCTGCTGATAGCTGCCGTGCTAGTCATGGT
>JAEVZQ010000458.1 GCA_023392135.1 Pseudomonadota bacterium
TATCGCACCAGCCCCTTCATTTTACTGATTCAGTAGCCGATCAGCCCGCCTCGCGATCCCGGCGGGGGCGCCGCTCACGGCGCTCACCGCGGGGCTCCGGTGGCTCCTCGCCCTCGGGGCGCGGCTCCTGCGGGATTTCCTTACCGGTCTCCTGGTCGACGATCTTCATCGAAAGCCGCACCTTGCCGCGATCATCGAAGCCGAGGAGCTTCACGTAGACTTCCTGGCCTTCCTTTACGACCTCGCCCGGCGTGTTCGGGCGGCCCTTGGAGGTGAGCTGCGAGATGAGCACCAGACCGTCCTTCGAACCGAAGAAGTTCACGAACGCTCCGAAGTCCATGATCTTCACGACCTTGCCCTTGTAGATCTCGCCGACCTCGGGCTCGGAGGTGATCTCACGGATGCGCTTCAGCGCAGCCTCGATGGACTCGCGACGGGCCGCTGCGATCTTCACCGTGCCATCGTCCTCAATGTCGATCTTGGCGCCGCTCTCCTCGACGATCGAGCGGATGACGGAGCCGCCCGAGCCGATCACCTCGCGGATCTTGTCGGTCGGGATGCGGATCGTCTCGATGCGTGGGGCATGCTCACCAAGCTCGGTGCGAGCCTGGCCGAGCGCCTTTGACATCTCACCGAGGATGTGCATCCGCCCGTCGCGCGCCTGGTCGAGCGCGACCCGCATGATCTCCTCGGTGATGCCGGTGATCTTGATGTCCATCTGCAGCGAGGTGACACCTTCGGACGTACCAGCGACCTTGAAGTCCATGTCGCCCAGGTGGTCCTCGTCTCCCAGGATGTCCGACAGCACCGCGAAGGACTCATCCTCCTTGATGAGGCCCATGGCGATGCCGGCCACCGGCCGCTTCAGCGGAATACCGGCATCCATCATGGCAAGCGACGACCCGCAGACGGTCGCCATGGAGGACGAGCCGTTGCTCTCGGTGATCTCGGAGACGACACGGATGGTGTACGGGAACTCTTCCGGGGACGGAACGAGCGGGTTCACCGCGCGCCACGCGAGCTTGCCATGGCCGATCTCACGCCGTCCGGGCGATCCGATGCGGCCCGTCTCGCCGACGGAGAAGGGCGGGAAGTTGTAATGGAGCAAGAAGCGCCCCTTCTTCGTGCCTTCCAGCGTGTCAATGTATTGCTCGTCCTCGCCGGTGCCGAGCGTGGCCACGACCAGCGCCTGCGTCTCGCCGCGTGTGAACAGGGCCGAGCCGTGGGTGCGTGGCAGCACGCCGACCCGGGACATGATGGGCCGCACAGTCTTCAGGTCCCGGCCGTCGATGCGGTGACCGGTCTGAAGGATATTGCCACGAACGATATCCTGCTCGACGCTTTTGAACACGTCGCCGAGCAAAACGGCGTCGCTCTGGTCGTCCGCGGGCAACAGCTCCTCGAACACCTTCTGGCGGACAGCGTCGACGATCTCGCGGCGCTTCTGCTTCTCGGTCGTCGAGTAGGCGCGGCGCAGCTCCTCGTCGGCGATCTCTTTCACGCGGTCCTTGTACTTGGCCTTGTCGGGGATCGCGATGTCCCAAGGCTCCTTGGCGGCGGTCTCGGCCAGCTTGATGATGGCCTGGATGACCGGCTGGAAATGCCGATGACCGAACATGACGGCATCGAGCATCTGCTTCTCGGAGAGCTCGTGCGCCTCGCTCTCCACCATCATGACGGCGTCCTGGGTGCCGGCGACAACGAGATCGAGCCTGGTCTTCTCCATCTCGTCGATCAGCGGATTGAGCACCTGCTCACCGTCCACGAGGCCGACGCGGGCCGCGCCGATCGGCCCCAGGAATGGCACGCCCGACAGCGTGAGTGCTGCCGAGGCGGCGATCATGGCGACGATATCGGGATCGTTCTCGTTGTCGAACGAGAGCACGGTGGCGATCACCTGCGTCTCGTTCTTGAAGCCGTCGACGAAGAGCGGCCGGATGGGCCGGTCGATCAGGCGGGAGGTGAGCGTCTCCTTCTCGGTCGGACGGCCCTCGCGCTTGAAGTAGCCGCCGGGAATCTTGCCTGCGGCGTAGGTCTTCTCCTGGTAATTCACGGTCAGCGGGAAGAAGTCCACGCCGGGCCGCGGGCTCTTCGCGGCGACGACCGTGGCAAGCACTGTCGTTTCACCATACTGGGCGAGCACGGCACCGTCTGCCTGACGGGCCATTTGTCCGGTCTCGAGCTTGAGCTTGCGCCCGCCCCATTCAATTTCCACACGATGAATGTCGAACATTTTGCATCTTTCGAATTTTGAGTCGTCTCAATCTCGTGCCGTTCGTACACCGGCACAAGGTTCGGATTCGGAGCAGTCGCAAGGACCGGGCGTTGGCCTGGGCCCGATCGGCTCGATGCCGGCCTGTCCGAAATGGTTTGCCACCTGGGGTAGCACTTCGGGATGCGAACCGGCCGGCCGTTTGCCGGTCCGAACAAAAACGGCGGGCGGCAACAGTACCGCCCGCCTCATCATCAGCGACGAATACCGAGCTTCTCGATGATCCGCTGGTACCGCGCCTGATCCTTGCGCTTCACGTAGTCGAGCAGCTGACGGCGCTGGCCCACCATCTTCAGCAGGCCGCGGCGTGAGTGGTTGTCCTTCTTGTGGACCTTGAAGTGCTCGGTGAGCTGGGTGATGCGCTCGGTCAGGATCGCGATCTGCACCTCTGGCGAGCCGGTGTCGCCGGACTTCGTCGCATTGTCCTTGATAAGCTCCTGCTTGCGCTCGGCAGTAATCGACATCGGGTTTTCCTTTCATTGATTTGGATTGGGGCAGCTAGCCCTTGCTCGCGGCCACGGCCGGGATGTCGTCCAGCCGGGTCGCAATGAGAGGCGCGGGCACTTAGCCCGTCGCCGCGCCGTTATACACTAACGGTGGTGAACGGCGAGTAGTTTCTAGGTCCAGTCCGAAGGCGCGAGTCCACGTGCCGGTCAACCGAGGTTGAACACGCGGGTCGGCCGGAACTCTCCCTTGGCGAGCTCGCCGATGGCGATGAGCTGGCCCTTGGCCATGGCGTAGGCCGGTCCGTTGAGGATCGGCGCATCCCGGCCGCGGATGAGCACGTTCTGACCGCGGCGGACGCGAGATGCATCGCCGGAGCTGAGGCTGATCCGCTGCAGGTCATCGAGCACAGCTTCGACCGGCAGCAGCTTGACTTTCAGAAGATCCATCGCGCCGTCGAGGTTGCTCGCGTCCTGCAACTCGGCGAGCGGCACGGCGACCTCCTCGTCGAACGGGCCGACCTGCGTCCGGCGCAGAGCGATGACGTGCCCATAGCATCCCATCGCGCGTCCCATGTCGCGCGCCAGCGCCCGGACGTATGTTCCCTTGCCGCAGACCGCCTCGAACACGGTCGTGCTCTCGTCGGGCTGCTCGAGAACCCTGAGCTCCTCGATCAGAACGGGGCGTGGCTCGAGAATGGGCTTCTCGCCCTCGCGCGCGAGGTCATAGGCCCGTTCGCCGTTGATCTTTATGGCAGAATAGGTCGGCGGGACCTGACTGATCTCACCCGTGAAGCGCGGCAGGATATCGTCGATGTCTTCGGCGGAGGGGCGCTGATCGCTCGTCTGGGTGACCTCGCCTTCTGCATCGTCTGTGCTGGTCTCCGCGCCCCAGCGGACGGTGAACTGGTAGGCCTTCTCACCATCGACGGCGAACGAGCAGGTCTTGGTCGCCTCGCCAAGCGCAATCGGAAGAATGCCCGTCGCCAGCGGGTCGAGCGTTCCAGCGTGGCCTGCCTTCTGTGCGTCGTAGAGGTGCTTGATGGCCGCCACGGCCTGCGTCGACGTCATCCCCTGCGGCTTGTCAAGAATGAGCCAGCCGTGGATCGGATTGCCTTTTTTCGCGCGTGCCATCTTTGGTCTCGGATTGGTAGTGAGCAGCTTGGTTGCCTAAGGGGCTGCGAGCGGGGGATTATTCCCGCTCCTTCAGGCTGTCGAGCAGGCGGTCGATTTGCTGGCCGCTTTCGAAGCTCTCGTCCTTGCGGAAGCGAATGTCGGGCGCGAACTTGAGATTGACTGCCCGCGCCACAACCCCGCGGATGAAGCGCTTGTTGCGCTCCAGAGCGGCGAGCACGGGCTCCGCGTCGACACCCCCGAGCGGGAGCACGTAGATCGTCGCTTGCCTCAGGTCGGGCGACATCCGCACTTCGGAGATCGTGATCACGTGCCCGGCGATGACGTCGTCATGGATATCGCCGCGGGCCAGGAGCTCGGAGAGGGCGTGGCGGATCAGCTCGCCGACGCGGAGCTGGCGCTGAGACGGACCTGACGGAGCAGGGGCGTTTCTCGGCATGATGTCACTGACCGGATTCGAACCGGTGCAGCCTCCTTGCAGAAAATGAAAAAGAGAGCCGGCGGGGGCGAAGTC
>JAEVZQ010000042.1 GCA_023392135.1 Pseudomonadota bacterium
CGAGTTGGCTGTGAAGGCGTGTCGTCGGTTGGTTGGCGACGAGGAAGAGTGGTGAGCCGGGTCGGGGGGTGTCCGTCTTCTCAAGCCAGACGGGGTGGCCAGGACAGTCTGCATCGCCGTGACTTGCGATCTTTTCGGAGAAGATCTCGATGCGCCCGCTCGGTGTCGGCAAGGGATGAGCAGCCGGGTCGGCGCGGAAGCGGCGCAGCCAGCCGCCATCGTCAGGGTACTGCGGCACACGCAGGCTGCCGCGCTCCCAGAACTCTTCGAAACTCGGGGCCGGCAGGCCCTGTGCTGCGAGCGCGGCGCGGGTCCGTTCGTAGAGATGCGCCAGCCATTCGCGCGCCGTACGTCCCTCGGTGAACGCTTCGCGGGCGCCGAGGTGCTTGGCAAGATCAGAGAAGATGGCGTAGTCGTCGCGCGCCAAGCCGAACGGCTTTGCGACCTGATGCATGGCGACCATCAGTGGATCGTTGGAGGAATAGCCGATGTCCTCGCGCTCGAGCGTCATGGTGCACGGCAGGACGATGTCGGCGTGTCGGGCCGTGGCAGTCCAGGCGAGGTCGTGCACCACCAGCGTATCGAGCCGCGCAAAGGCCTTCCGCAGGCGGTTGAGGTCCTGGTGATGGTGGAAGGGATTACCGCCGGCCCAGTAGACGAGGCGGATGTCGGGGTAGGTTCGCGTCTCGCCGTTATAGCGGTAAGTCGTACCAGGATTGAGCAGCATGTCGGCGATGCGCGCGACGGGGATGAAGTCGGCGACACCGTTGCGGCCTTGCTGGAGCGTCGGGCCCGGCACGGCGTTGACGCGGCGGCCGTAGTAGCCGATTGCGCCGAGCGAATAAGCGTAACCGCCACCGGGCAGGCCGATCTGGCCGAGGGCTGCGGCCAGCACCAACCCCATCCATACAGGCTGCTCGCCATGCTCGGCACGCTGCAAGGAATGGGAGACGACGACAAGCGCCCGTCGTCCGGCAAGGCGACGGGCGAGCCTGCGAATGGCGGCGGCGTCGATGCCGCAGATCGATGCGGCCCACTCGGCATCCTTCGGACGGCCGTCCGCCTCTCCAGTTAAATAGCGCAGGAAGACCGGCCAGCCTTCGGTATAGCGGTCGAGGAAAGCTTGGTCGTGCAGGCCTTCGCTCACCAGCGTGTGGACGATGCCTATCATCAGGGCGGTATCGGTGCCGGGTGTGGCCGTCATCCATTCGGCGCCGGCTTCTGCCGGCAGATCATCGCGCAGCGGGCTGACAAGGATGAACTCGCAGCCGCGCCGGCGCGCCTCGGCCATGGCGCCGCGCTCGATATGCTTGCTGATCGAGCCTCCGGCTACCATGGAGTTCTTCAGCGCCATGCCGCCGAACGACAGAACGATCTCGCTCTCCGCAGCGATTTGTTCCCAAGTCACGTTGCGCTTGGTGATTTCCTCGTAACCGGCCAGGATTTGCGGCAGCAGCACGGACGATGCGCCCGAGGAATAGGTATTCACCGAATGCACATAGCCACCCATCGCGATGTTGAGGAAGCGATGAATCTGGCTCAGGGCATGATGGAAGCGGCCCGCGCTCGCCCATCCGTAGGAGCCGCCGAAGACCGCGCCCGGCCCGCGCGTGTCGCGGATGCGCCTCAGCTCGCCGGCGAGAAGATCGAGCGCCTTCTCCCAGCTGACCGGCACGAACTCGTCACGGCCGCGGCGGTCGTCGGGCCCAGGACCGCGCTCGAGCCATCCGCGGCGGATCATCGGTTGGGCGATGCGAGCGCGGTGGTGCAGGGCGGCGGGAAAGTTGCCGATGATGCCGTTGGGATCTGGATCTCCCGCATGAGGCCTCACTTCGAGCTGTCCGTCATTGAGGCGCGCCGAGAAGACACCCCAGTGCGACGTGTGCGGCTTGAACCCTTCGGACAGGTCGAGGTCGGGATCGGCTTGGCCCATCATCTCGCTCATGGTGGCGTCCTTATCGCAAAGCCCAAAACTCTAGCTAATGCAGATGTTGGAACTCTTGCCAACCCGACACGGAGCTCTGGCCTGCGGTGAATGCCGGCGTTGAGGTCGCGCGTGCTTGGGTAGCCGATTTGGTTTACATCCCTTTTCCGCAGGAACATAGGCGTCGAGCGACAACGGGGGGAGGCGGAAGATTGGCGGGAAGCGTGAAGCCGGACAAGACCGAAGTTGGATTAAAACGCTCGCTGACGCTCGCCCATGCAGTTCTGTACGGCCTCGGCGTCACGATCGGCGCGGGGATCTACGTGCTGATCGGTGCGGCTGCGGCGCGGGCCGGGATGCAGGCTCCGCTGGCCTTTGTCGCCGCGGCGGTCCTCATGGGATTTACGGCAGCGTCATTTGCTGAGCTTGCGACCCGCATGCCGGTTGCCGCCGGCGAAGCCGCATACGTCCGTGAAGCCTTCCAGTCGGAACGCCTGTCCCTTGCGGTGGGTGCGCTGGTGATTGCCATCGCTGTCGTGTCGGCTGCAGCAATCAGCGTCGGCAGCGCCGGGTATATCCGCGTTTTCGTCGATCTGCCCGAGCCTGTCATTCTCGCCGGCGTTGTCCTGGGCATGGGGATCATAGCCGCGTGGGGCATCAAGGAATCGGCCACGTTCGCCGGTGCCATGACGCTCATCGAGGTCGGCGGGCTCCTGCTGCTGGTGTTCGCTGGTGCATTTTCGGAGCCGGACCTGATCCGGCGGCTTCCTGAAATGGCGATGCCGGCCAGCTCCGCCGCCCTCATCGGTTTCATCAGCGCGGCACATCTGGCCGTGTTTGCGTTCATCGGTTTCGAGGCGATCGTCAATGTCGCTGAGGAGCTGCAGGAGCCGAAGCGGACGCTGCCGCGCGCCATCTTCCTGACGTTGGCGCTGGCGACGCTGCTCTACGT
>JAEVZQ010000062.1 GCA_023392135.1 Pseudomonadota bacterium
AACCGGTGCTGCTCGTCGATGACAGCGAACGCCAGGTCCCGGAATACGACATCCGGCTGGAACAGGGCATGCGTGCCGACGAGAATGTCGATCTCGCCTCGGGCCAGCCGATCGAGAACCTCAGCGCGAGGCTTGCCCTTCTCGCGGCCCGTCAGCAGGCCGATGCGCAAACCGACCTTGTCTGCCAGTGGCGCGATCGTCTCGACGTGCTGGCGCGCCTGCACCTCCGTCGGTGCCATCAGGGCTGCCTGCGCTCCGGCCTCGATCGCGATCGCCATGGATATGAGCGCAACCGCAGTCTTGCCGGAGCCCACGTCGCCCTGAAGCAAGCGTAGCATTCTCATTGGCGTCGCCATGTCACGCTCGATCTCCTGCAGCGCCTTGGCTTGCGATTGAGTCAAGGCGAACGGCAGGGCGTCCAGCAGGCCCTTCCGGATGCGGCCATCGCCCACCACGGATCGCCCGCGCTGGGCTTTGAGGCTTTGGCGCACGAGCGCCAGCGCCACCTGGCCTGCCAGCAGCTCGTCATAGGCAAGGCGCTGCCAGTTCGGTGCGCCGGGCGAGATGTCGTCGGTCTCGAGCGGCACATGCAGCCGCGTGACGGCGTCACGGAAGGCGGGCCAGCGGCGCGCGGCGAGCCAGCGCGGCTCCTGCCACTCCGGAAGAAGCGGCACCCGCTCGACCGCCTGCCGCATCAGCTTGAGAAGGATCTTTCCCGACAGCCCCGCTGTCAGCGGATGAACGGGCTCCAGCATCGGCAGGTCGGCGCGGGCCTCCGGAGCCACGATGTAGTCCGGGTGCGCCATCTGCAGCGCATCCCCGTACCGTTCGACCCGGCCCGAAATGTACCGGATGCTGCCAACGGGAAGCTGCTTCTCGATGAACCGGCGTTCGGCGTGGAAGAAGACGAGGTCGATGGTGCCCGTGTCGTCCTCGCACGTCACCTTGAAGGGCGCTTTCATGTTCCCGCGTGGCGGGCCCTTATGCTTCAGCACGCGGACGGCGAACGTGGCGATGGTGCCTGGCACGGCGCCCGCAATAGTGGGCTCTGCGCGGCGATCGATGACGCCTGTCGGGGCGTGCCAGATGAGGTCGATCACCCGCGGCTCGGTGATGCCCGGCGGCAGGCGCAGGGCCTTCTTCAGCAGCACCAGCACGCGCGGCCCGACACCGGCAAGTGACTGCGCCGAGGCGAACAGGGGTGTCAGCACGCTGGGCCGCATGGGATCTGGCTACCGTCGTCGAAAGATCGCCGCCGTTCCGGGGGCTGCCTGTTGGTGCGTCGCGGCCCACCCTTTGCGTGCGGGACTGCGGGCGCTATATCACGCCTTTAGCACTGCACGTTGGCGGCGCGGGGCGGGAGCGTCAAGGCGGCCGGTCGGATATCCAGAAGCGGCAAGGGGAAGGTCATGCGGGGCGACGATCTCGACACGCGC
The DNA here is from genome assembly GCA_023392135.1 of Pseudomonadota bacterium. Classification (GTDB taxonomy): domain Bacteria; phylum Pseudomonadota; class Alphaproteobacteria; order Rhizobiales; family Hyphomicrobiaceae; genus ZC4RG25. The sequence goes on from JAEVZQ010000062.1 coordinate 1,437, forward strand.
CGGCGGCGAGCCGCGTACCGTGCGAGTCATCGCGGTACGAAGGAGCTGGACTGGATTATCGGGCGCTACGCCACGGAGGTGCTGCCTGGGCTGGACGGCGAGGCGCTCGCCCGTCTCGAGCGTCTTCTGAGCCTGCCGGACCCGGAGCTTCAGCAGTGGTTTCAGGCCCCCGAGCTTGCAGCGGGCGGCGAGTTCGCGGAGCTGATCACCGACATGCGCCGGTTTCACCGGCTGGAGTAGCAGGGGAGCTGATCCGGGATTCTGCCCTTTCAACCACCAGTCATCGCGGGCCTTGTGCCCGGGATCCAGCCCACCACAGGCGGTGGAGCACGCGGCCAAGTGGATCCCGGTGACGAGCACCGGGACGACGTTCTAAATTCAAACTTACCGACGCCCAACAGCCCGGCGACGGGCACATGGATACGCTAGTACAACACGACCTGGTTCTTTCCGGCGTACCCGAGGGTGTGGACGCCCTGGTGCTTGCACGGCTGACGCGCGAGGCGGCAGCGGCGAGCGGCGGGCCGGGGTTCGTTCTGCACGTCGCGCGGGACGACCGGCGGCTGGAAGCATTGCGGGCAGCACTTTCGTTCTTCGATCCGAAAGTGCGTGTCATCGTTTTCCCGGCCTGGGACACCGTTCCCTATGACCGCGTCGGGCCCAATGCGGAGATCGTCGCCAAGCGCATGACGGCGCTCGCCCGGCTCGTCGCCGGCGGCCGCCGCGAGCCGACGCTCATCCTGCCGACCGTCAATGCCATCCTGCAGCGCGTGCCGCCGCGGCAGTTCGTGCGCAACGCAATCCGGCAAATGGCGCCCGGGCAACGCATCGACATGAACCGCCTCGTGCAGCGGCTTCAGCTTGGTGGATACCAGCGCACCGGCACGGTGATGGAGCCGGGCGAGTTCGCGGTGCGCGGCGGCATTCTCGACCTGTTCCCGCCCGGACGCGTCAACCCGGTTCGGCTCGATTTCTTCGGCGATACGCTGGAGGGCATCAAGACCTTCGATCCGGAAACGCAGCGCACGCACAAGCTCGTGCAGAAGCTCACGCTGCTTCCGGTGAGCGAGCTGGCCTTCGGCGAGGAAGCGGAGAAGACGTTCCGCAGGCGCTATGTCGAGCTGTTCGGAGGGGGCACGTCTGACGATCCGCTTTACCAGGCCATCAGCGCCGGCCAGCACTATCCTGGCATGGAGCAGTGGCTTCCGCTTTTCCACGACAAGCTGGAGACCCTGTTCGACTACGTGCAGGGCAGCGACGTGAGCTTCGATCACCTCGCCGAGGACGCGGTATCCCAGCGGTTCGATCAGGTGATGGAGCACTATCAGGCGCGCGTCGAGTCGCTCGAGACGGCGAAATTCGGCGCACCACCGTACAAGCCGGTGCCGCCGGAGCTGATGTTCATCTCAGGCAAGGAATGGCGGTCGTGCCTCGGCGCGCTCACGATCCGCCGTTTCACGCCCTTCGAGCAGGACGGGCGCGCGCAATCGGCCAGCCTCGGTGGTCGGCCCGGTCGCAACTTCGCGCCGGAGCGCACGGCTGATGGCGGAGACCTGTTCGGCGCCGTGGCGGCGCATATCCGCCGGCTGCTGTCGGAGAACAAGCGTGTCGTCGTGGCGGCGTGGACGGCCGGTGCGCGCGAGCGATTGGCTGCACTTCTGTCGACTCATGGGCTGACCGAGACGCGCAAGGTCGACAGCTACACGGAAGCTCTCTCGGCGCCCGGCAATGTGGCGGCACTGGCCGTGCTTGGGCTGGAGCAGGGCTTTGAGACACCTGATCTGGCGGTGATTGCCGAGCAGGACATCCTCGGCGATCGCCTCGTCCGCCCGCGCCGCAAGGCCAAGAAAGCTGCGGATGTCATCACCGAGGCGACGAGCCTGTCCGTCGGCGATCTCGTCGTCCACGGCGACCACGGCATCGGCCGGTTCGAGGGCCTGCAGACGATCACGGCTCTCGGTGCACCGCAAGACTGCCTGGAGCTCGTGTACGCGGGAGGCGACAAGCTCTTCCTGCCGGTCGAGAACATCGAGCTCCTGTCGCGCTACGGCTCCGAGACGGAGGGCGTGCAGCTCGACAAGCTGGGCGGCGTCGCCTGGCAGTCGCGCAAGGCCCGGCTGAAAAAGCGTCTCCGCGAGATCGCCTCCGAGCTCATCAAGATCGCGGCCATGCGACAGCTCAAGGAGGCGCCTGCGCTCGCGCCCCCAGCGGGGACTTACGAGGAGTTCGTTGCCCGGTTCCCTTACGAGGAGACGGAGGACCAGCTCGCGAGCATCGAGGCGGTCATCGAGGACCTGAACACGGGCCGGCCCATGGATCGGCTGGTGTGCGGCGATGTCGGTTTCGGCAAGACGGAGGTGGCGCTCCGCGCGGCGTTCGTGACGGCGATGGCCGGATTGCAGGTCGCTGTCGTGGTGCCCACGACCCTGCTCGCGCGCCAGCACACCAAGACGTTTATCGACAGGTTCAAGGGACTTCCCATCCGCATTGCGCAAGCCTCGCGCCTGGTTGCGGCCAAGGAGCTGGCCGAGACCAAGGAGGGGCTGCGCAACGGCACTATCGACATCGTCATCGGCACCCACGCGCTGCTCGGCAAGTCGATGAAGTTCGCGCGCCTCGGCCTGCTGATCGTCGACGAGGAGCAGCACTTCGGCGTCGCGCACAAGGAGCGGCTGAAGCAGCTTCGTGAGGACGTTCACGTGCTGACGCTGTCAGCAACGCCGATTCCGCGTACGCTCCAGCTGGCGCTGTCCGGCGTCCGCGAGCTGTCGCTGATCACGACGCCGCCCGTCGACCGGCTGGCCGTGCGCACCTACATCTCGCCGTTCGACCCCGTGATCATCCGCGAGGCCCTGCGCAGAGAGCGCTATCGCGGCGGGCAGGCGTTCTATGTCGTCCCCCGTATTTCGGACCTCGACGATGTGCAGGAGTTCTTGCGCGAAGCGGTCCCGGAGCTGCGTGTCGCCCGGGCGCACGGCCAGCTCTCGGTGACCGAGCTCGAGGACGTCATGACGGCGTTCTACGAGGGCCAGTTCGACGTGCTGCTGTCCACGCCAATCGTGGAATCCGGCCTCGACGTCCCCAACGCCAACACGCTGATCGTCCACCGCGCCGATATGTTTGGGTTGGCGGCGCTCTACCAGCTTCGTGGTCGCGTCGGGCGATCGAAAACACGCGCCTATGCCTATTTCACCACGCCTCCGGGCCAGAAGCTCACGGAAGGCGCGGAAAAGCGGCTCAAGGTGCTGCACTCGCTCGACACGCTGGGTGCAGGCTTTTCGCTCGCCAGCCATGACCTCGACATCCGCGGCGCCGGCAACCTTCTCGGCGAGGAGCAATCGGGGCACATTCGCGAGGTGGGCTTCGAGCTCTATCAATCGATGCTGGAGGAGGCGGTCGCGACGCTGAAGGGCGGCGACCTCGGCGAGGATGCGGAGCAGTGGAGCCCGCAGATCTCGCTCGGCACCTCGGTGCTGATCCCCGAAACCTATGTCGCCGACCTGCAACTCAGGCTCGGCCTCTATCGCAGGCTCGCCACCCTCGAAACGCGCGCCGACATCGACGCGTTCGCGGCCGAGCTGGTGGACCGCTTCGGCGAACTGCCCCAGGAGGTGCGCCACTTGCTCGACGTTATGGAGATCAAGGGGTTGTGCCGCCAGGCTGGTATCGCTCAGGTCGATGCCGGGCCGAAGGGTGCGGTCCTGTCCTTCCGGAAGAACGCGTTCGCCAACCCGGAAGGGCTCGTCGACCTGATGCAGCGCTCGCGGGGCAACATGAAGCTGCAGCCGGACCACAAGCTCGTGCTCAAGTCCGACTGGGACCGCCCCGAGCAGCGCATGAAGGGCGTGCGCAAGCTGATTTCGGATCTGGCGCAGTTGGCTTCGAAGGGCAAAAAGACGAACTGACGCCCGGCCACTTGTTCGTGGTCCTCCAACGGGCTATCGGATCGTCGCCCGCTGACTCCGCATCAGCCTGGCTCGATACCGGCGGAGCTCGGGGCTGAATTGATGGATCGGCGCCGCATCGTGCCGGGTTGCAGGCTGACAGCAGTTCGGCGTGCACCCCGCGTGACCGGGTCCTGCGCGCTATCCACCGACCTCCTCTACGGGGGATGGCGAAACTGACGGCAGCAAGGAGGCGAGAAGGATGAGCGAGGCGGGCCCACTGCGATACAAGCGCCTGTGCCTGAAGCTTTCGGGCGAGGCCATGAGCGGCAAGGGTGAGTTCGGGTTCGACATGGCGATAGCCACCCGCCTCGCCAGGGACGTCGGCGAAGCGGTCGAGGCTGGCGTGCGGATCGTGGTGGTGCTGGGCGGTGGCAACATCTTCCGTGGCCTCGCCGGGGCCGCCAAGGGCATGGACCGCGCCACGGCCGACTACATGGGCATGCTCGCGACCGTCATGAACGCGCTCGCCTTCCACAATGCCCTGGAGCAGATCGGTGTCCCAGCCCGCGTGCTTTCTGCCATTCCGATGCCGACCATCTGCGAATCCTACGTCCGGGCCAAGGCGCTCCATCATTTGGAGAACGGCCGCGTGGTGATCTGTGCCGCGGGCACAGGCAATCCCTTCTTCACGACCGATACGACTGCTGCGCTCAGAGCCATCGAGATGAACTGCGATGCGGTCGCCAAGGCAACGCAGGTCGATGGCGTTTACTCGGCCGACCCGCGAGCTAACCCGGATGCCGTCCGCTACGACCGGCTCACCTATGCCGATGTGCTGGCACGCGATCTCCGCGTCATGGATGGAGCGGCCATCGCGCTTGCCCGCGACAATGGTCTTCCGGTAATTGTTTTCTCGATCGAGGAGTCGGGTAATCTTTTGAAGATGCTGCGGGGGGAAGCCCGCGCGACCGTTATTCAGGGTAGCGTTTGATCGGAATGATCGCGCGGTCCCGCCGCTCTGCTCACCGGCCGATGGCAGGTCGATCAGGATACGAGTGTGATGATCGAGAGGTCCGCTACAATGTCCGCAGCTGGTTACGTTAGCGGACTTCTCGATCTGAATCACACTAGGATCATAACTTGGCTAGTGTCCTTCAGATCGCGAAATTCGTTCTGAGCTAGCCGCATATGGTGGACGAATTTCGCGATCAGGACACTAGCGCCGGGCCACTGCCGCGCCCGGCAGGAGGAGTGGTATGGCTCAGGGCAACTTCGACATCGGCGATATGGAACGGCGCATGCGCGCTTCGATCGAGGCGCTCAAGCGGGAATTGAGCGGATTGAGATCGGGTCGCGCGAGCGCTAATTTGCTCGACCCGGTCATGGTCACCGTGTACGGACAGAAGATGTCGCTGAACCAGGTCGGTTCGGTTTCGGTGCCGGAGCCGCGCATGATTGCGGTCCACGTCTGGGACAAGGCGGCTGTGCCGGCTGTCGATAAGGCGATCCGTGAGGCCAATCTCGGCTTGAATCCCATCGTCGACGGCACCATCCTGCGCCTTCCCGTTCCCCCATTGACGCAGGAGCGCCGTCAGGACCTCATAAAGCTGGCGCACAAGTATGCGGAGCAGTGCCGCGTCGCCATTCGCAACGTGCGCCGCGAGGGGATGGAGTTGTTGAAGAAGCTCGAGAAGGACTCGAAGATGAGCCAGGACGAGCATCGGACCAACTCGACGAAAGTGCAGGAGCTGACAGACAAGCTCATCAAGGTCGTGGATCAGATCCTGGCGAACAAGGAAGCTGAGATCAACAAGGTG